>DASVGA010000343.1:0-6679 GCA_036379795.1 Actinomycetota bacterium
CGAGGGCGGTCCGACCCCTCGAAAGGGATGAGATGAGCGACGCGATGAGCGACATCCAAGAGCCCGGCGACGACGACGCGCCGGTCATCGACGACGAGGAGGAGCCCACCGAGGACGATCTTGCCGACGCAACGGTGCCGCCGGATCCGGCGACCGGCGGCGATGTCGAGTCGATCCAAGAGCTGCTCGTCAAGCAGGAAGCGGCCGATGAAGCCGATGCCGACGAGGAAGAGGAAGCGGTCATCGCCCTCACCAAGGAAGAGCGGCTGGCCGCCGACCCCGCCGAGGGGCGGGTCGTGCCGATCCAGGAGACCGAGTTCGTCTGCAAGCGATGCTTCCTGGTGAAGCACCGCAGTCAGCTGGCCGACAAGAAGCGGACGCTGTGCCGCGACTGCGCCTGAGGGCGCGACCTCCGCTCCCGATCGGGCTCCTGATCGCCGCAGCGTCCGGGCTTGCGCTCTCGCTCGCGTTCCCCCCGGCCGGTCTGTGGCCACTCGCGTTCGTCGCCCTCACGCCGTTGCTGTGGCTGGCCGGCACGGCAACGCCTCGGCTGGGGTTCGTGCTCGGACTCGTCTTCGGGCTCGCTTTCCACGGCGCCACGCTCTATTGGATCCTGCGGTTCGGGGAGCTCGCGTGGGTCGCGGTGACGATCGTGTCCGCGCTCTGGCTCGGCGCCTTCGGGCTCCTCGCGACCGCGCTGCTCCGTCGCCGGGGGCCGATCGTGAGCCTGATCGGGGTCGCATCGGCGTGGACGGTGCTCGAGTGGCTGAAGGGCATGTGGCCGCTCGGCGGGTTCACCTGGGGAACGCTCGGCGTGTCGCAGGTCGAGAACCCTGCGACCGTGCGCCTCGCGACGGTGGCGGGCGTGTGGGGGGTCACGTTCGCGGTCGTGGCGGTGAACGCGGCGCTGATCGGGCTCATCGAGGGGGGAGCGCGGCTCGGTGGGCGAGGCACCCGCTACCGGTTCGCCGCGGCGCTCGGAGCCCTCACGCTGGCAATCGCCCCGCTGGCCCTGCCGTTCGCGAGCGCCGAGGGCCAGGCGATCGACATCGCGACGATCCAGGTCGACGTTCGCCAGGCAGCGGGCCGCAGCGGGGCGAGCGAAGATCTCCGGATCGCCGAGATGCACATCACCCAGCATCGGATGCTGGCGGACACCGATCCACCGGACCTCGTCGTGTGGGGCGAGGGGGCGCTGGACCCGCAGGCTGCCGCCGACCCGGCCCTGCGGGCCACGGTCTCCCGCACCATCCGGGAGCTCGGGGTGCCCACGATCGTGGGAGCGGTCGTCGACGACGCCGACGGTGCCCAGTACACGTCGGTGATCCAGTTCGACGCGAACGGCACTGAGGTCGATCGCTACGACAAGACCCACCTCGTCCCGTTCGGGGAGTACGTCCCCTTCCGTTCGAGGCTCCGGTGGATCGAGGCGATCGACCAGGTTCCGGTGGACCGGGCGACGGGGGAGGGCACGCAGTTGCTCTCGGCCCCGGGCCTGCCGCCGTTCAGCGCGCCGATCTGTTTCGAGAACTCGTTCCCGGCGATCACCCGATCGATCGTCGGCGCGGGAGCGGGCTTCGTGGTCGTGCCGGTGAACAACGCCTCCTACGGCGACACCGCCGCGAGCGCCCAGCACCTGCAGATGTCGCAGATGCGGGCGGTCGAGACCGGACGCTGGTACGTGAACGCCGCCATCTCGGGGATCAGCGCGTTCGTGGACCCGTCGGGGCACATCGTCGCCTCCTCGGGATTGTTCGAGACCGATATCCTCCGGCGAACCATCAGGGCTTCCGACGAGCGCACGTGGTACGTGAGGCTGGGGGATTGGCTCCCCTGGCTCTGCCTCGCGGTCCTGGCCGCCATCTTCGCGGTTCCGCGGCGGCGCCCGGTCGACGGTTCGCCGCCGCTTCCGCTCGGGCCGAGCACGCGCCGCACCCTCGTGATCCTGCCCACGTACGATGAGCGGGCCACCGTGGAACAGGTGCTGCGGGGCGCGCGCAAGGCTCCGCTCGACGTGGACCTGCTCGTCGTCGACGACTCCTCACCCGACGGCACGGCCCAGGTCGTGCGCGACGTGATGTCGGCCGAACCCCACATCCGCCTCGTGCAGCGCCCGGCTCGCTCGGGCCTCGCGAGCGCCTACCTGGATGGCTTCCGTCTCGCCCTCGACGAGGGCTACGACCTGATCGTCGAGATGGACTCCGATCTCTCCCACGATCCTGCCGAGCTCCCGAGGCTGCTCGACGCGGCCGTCGCGGGCGCCGACCTCGTGGTGGGGAGCCGCTACGTGCCCGGGGGGTCGGTGTCGAACTGGAGCCGGGCTCGGGTCGCGCTCTCGCGAGCGGGGAACCTCTACGCGCGTCTCATGCTGGGGGTTCCGGTCCACGACGCGACGAGCGGGTTCCGCGTGTATCGGCGAGCCCTGCTGGCCGGCCTCATGGGTGACCCGATCGTCTCGGAGGGCTACGGGTTCCAGATCGAGCTGGTCATGCGGTCCTGGCGCCGGGGTGCGACGATCGTCGAGGTTCCGATCACGTTCCGCGAGCGCGAGCACGGGCATTCGAAGATCTCGCGGCGGATCGTCGTCGAAGCGTTGTGGCTCGTCACCCGATGGGGGTTCGCCGCGCGGTTCGCCGCCCTTTCACTGCCCTCGCAGGAGGAAGCAGCTCCGCCGGATCTACTTTCCCCATAACGAACATTATGTAACGTAGCCCGAGAGGCGACCAGGCTCTCAGGTGGGCCCCTCCTCCTCGTGGCCTCCGTTGATGCCCCACCGCAGCTTCAGCCGCCGGGCGGCTCGAGCCTCGTCGAGCCTGCGCACGGGCGTGGTCACCGGGGCATCGTGGAGGGCGGCAGGATCCGACGCTGCCTCGTCCGCCGCCTGCAGGAACGCATCGGCCATGGCGTCGAGCGTCTGTTTCGACTCGGTCTCGGTCGGCTCGATCATCATGGCCTCGTCGACGACCAACGGGAAGTAGATCGTGGAGGGATGGAACCCGAGGTCGATCATGCGCTTGGCAACGTCCACCGCCCGAACACCCGTGCGGCGCTCGAGTGGCGCGGCCGTGGCGACGAACTCGTGCATGATCGGAGCCCCCGGGTAAGCCAATGGGAAGGCCGCGGTGATGCGCGCCGCGAGGTAGTTGGCGTTCAGCACCGCGAGCTCGCTCACCTCGCTGAGACCGTCACCACCGTGGCCGAAGACGTAGGCGTAGGCCCGCACGAGCACGCCGACGTTGCCGTGGAACCCGTGGAGGCGCCCGATCGACCTCGGCCGATCGCGGTCCCAGGCGAAGGTGCCGTCGCCCTCACGCACGACCACCGGCGCCGGGAGGTACTCGGCGAGCTCGGCGGTCACACCCACGGGGCCGGCGCCGGGCCCTCCCCCGCCGTGGGGGGTCGCGAACGTCTTGTGGGTATTGATGTGCACGATGTCGAAGCCCATGTCGCCCGGGCGAGCCTTGCCCATGATCGCGTTGAGGTTCGCTCCGTCGTAGTAGACGAGCCCGCCGGAAGCGTGCATCACGTCGGTGATCTGCTCGATGCGCTCCTCGAACACCCCGAGGGTGTTGGGGTTCGTGAGCATCAGGCCCGCGACCCGCTCGTCGACGAGCCCGCGGAGGGCCTCGACGTCGACCAGCCCCCGATCGTCGGAGGGCACGCTGACGGCCTCGAACCCGGCGAGTCGCACGCTGGCCGGATTCGTGCCGTGCGCCGCATCGGGGATCAGCACCCTCGTGCGGCCCCCGCCACGGTCGGCGTGGAAGGCCCGCATGATGAGCAGTCCGGTCATCTCCCCACAGGCGCCCGCGGGCGGCTGCATCGTCGCCCGTGCCATGCCGGTGATCTCGCACAGCGCCCGCTCGAGCCGCCACAGGAGTTCCAGCAGACCTTGCACGGTGGACTCCGGCTGGAGCGGATGTACGCGTTGGAACCCCGCGAACGCGGCGACCGTCTCGGCGACCTTGGGGTTGTACTTCATCGTGCACGAGCCCAGCGGGTACGGCCCGGTGTCGACCCCGTAGTTCAGCTGCGACAGCATGGTGTAGTGACGCACCACGTCGATCTCCGCCACCTGCGGGAGCGCTGCCGCCGAGGACCGTCCGTGGCCGTCGGGCACCGCCACCGCCGGCACGTCGAGCGGAGCGAAGGCCGAGGCGCGTCTCCCGGGCACCGAGCGATCCATGATCGTGCCCGACGACGACGAGGGGCCCCGCGTGCGGATGGGCGCTCCCTCGATCACGCGGCCAGCACCTCCCCGAGCGCCGCCACGAACGCGTCGATCTCCTCACGCGAGCGGCGTTCCGTGAGCGCAATGACGAGCACGTCGTCGCCGGCGTGCGGCATCGGCACCCCTGCCAGGAAACCTCGCCCGACCATGGCCTCGACGACCTCGTGCGCCGCACGGGGCAACCGCAGCGCGAACTCCTTGAAGAACGGTTCGTCCGACAGCATCGAGACGCCGGGCAACCCCGTGAGCGCCCGGGCCGCGTAGGCCGCCTTCGCCAGGCATTGTTCCCCGACCTCCACGAGCCCCGCGGGTCCGAGCCAGGCGAGGTAGACGGCCGCGGCGATCGCCATGAGGGTCTGGTTCGTGCAGATGTTGGAGTTGGCACGATCGCGCCGGATGTGCTGTTCGCGAGCCTGCAAGGTGAGCACGTAGCCCGTCCTGCCCTCGGCATCGACCGTCTCTCCGACGATGCGCCCCGGAAGCTTGCGCACGTCGGCGAGACGAGCCGCGATGATGCCGAGGTACGGCCCGCCGTAGTTGAGGTGGTTGCCAAGCGGCTGGCCCTCGCCCACCGCGATGTCGGCACCGAGCTCCCCCGGCGGCGCGAGCACCCCGAGCGACAACGGATCGAAGATCTGGATCGCGGTGGCTCCGCCCGCATGGGCCGCATCGAAGCGTCTCCGAACGGGCTCCAGCACCCCGAATACGTTCGGATGCTGTACCACGACCGCCGCCACGTCACCGCCCATCCGCGGATCGTCCTCGAAGATCTCCGGCTCGTACCCCGCTCCCCTGCCGGCGGTGCGCAAGGCCTCCACGGCCCGAGGATCGACACCCGAGGCCACGAGCACGCGTGAGCGCTCCCGCCCGAGCGTCATGTGCACCGCTTCCACGAGCGCCGTCGTCCCGTCGTAGAGCGAGGCGTTCGACACCTCGAGACCGGTGAGCTCCGAGATCATGGACTGGTACTCGAACAGGATCTGGAGCACGCCTTGGGAGAGCTCCGGCTGGTAGGGGGTGTACGACGTATAGAGCTCACTGCGACCCGCCAGCGCCCACACGACCGAGGGCAGGTGATGATCGTAGGCGCCGGCGCCCGCGAAGCAGACGAGGTCGTCGGCGTGCCGGTTGCGGTTCGCGAGCGACCGCAGATCGGCGACGAGCTCCATCTCGCTCACTCCGTGAGGCATCGCCAACCCTCCGTCGAGCCGGACCGACTCAGGGATCTGGTCGAAGAGCTCGGCCACCGAGCCCCGGGCGACGGCCGTCAGCATCTCGCTGACCTCATCCGGGGTGTGCGGGCTGAACCTCACGTCGGGTGAGTCTACGAGGCCCGATCGCGGGGCTCGTCGCCCGGTCCTGGCCCGTCGGGCCGATGCTGCGCGCGCACATCCTCGAGCCCGTACTTCGTGACCAGGGACAGGTAATCACGCTGGTAGAAGATCTTGCAGGTGATCTCGGGGTATCGCTCGCGAAGACGTCGCACCTTGCCGTTCTTCTTGGTCACGAGCCGCTGGTTCAACGTCGTGATCTCGATGTAGAGATCGAACTCGGGAAGGTAGAAGTCGGGGGTGAACCGTTGGAGCACCCGGCCTTCCTTATCGAAGTCGATGTCGAAGGACGTGGGCTCGTACTGCCACTCGATCCCGTAGAACTCGAGCAACTTCGCGAACTGACGCTCGGAGGCATGGGCGAAACGGAGGGTGTCGCTCTTGAGGGGCGCAACGTCGAACCGTGCAGGCTGCGCGCTCACGGCCCTCCGACCGCAGCCCGCCGGGCCCGCGGTTTGGCGGCGGAGGCCACGCTGTCCTCGAGGTCCGTGTACACGGCGTCGAGGGAGATCGCGAACACCCCCTGGCCGTTGCGCAAGAGGTCGACCACGGCTTCGGGCGAATGCGCCTCGTACACGCCGGTGCCGTCGGACATCAGCGTGACGCCGTGTGGGGGTCGCTCCATGGCGCGCAGATGCTCGACCGCCTTGCGCACGCGCTGCAGCGAGATGCCGGTGTCGAGGAGCTTCTTGATCACCTTCAGGGTCGCGAGGTCCTGGAACGAGTAGAGCCGCTGCGTTCCAGACCCGTGCGCGTCGTTGACCGAGGGAGTGACGAGGCCCGTCCGGGTCCAGTAGTCGAGCTGACGGTACGAGATGCCGGCGATGCGCTTGGCTTCGGGCGCACGGAAACCCTGCTCATGCATGTGACGACTCCCTGCGATGCTCGTGAGGCTCCGGAGACGACCGTGACGCGAATCACGTTGTTGTGTTTCAGCAGCGTAGGGCGGTCGTGGGCCCCTGTCAACGCCGATCGCCGTCACTGGGCGCTCGAGGGCGCTCAAGTTCCCTCCCCTGATGCCCGATGCATCCCTAGTCATGAACGGACCCGCCCGCTAGTCACGCCAGGCGCGTCCGGTGGTCCGGAATGACCATCACCGTCGTCGAACGCAGGAGAC
>DASVGA010000344.1:0-2834 GCA_036379795.1 Actinomycetota bacterium
CACGTCAACCTGCTCGCGGGTGCGCTGGGTGTCGTCGATCGACTGCCTGCAAAGTCCGAGAAAGAACGTTCCGCGCATGCCGCGCTCGCGACGTTCACGACGAATGGCTTCGGCTACTTCCTGGAGCAGTCCACGCGGCCGCAGACGATCGGCTACTCGCTGCTGGACTCGCCCATCGGGCTGGCGGCCTGGATGCTCGACCACGACACCGACAGCTACTACAAGATCTCCCGCGCGTTCGTCGACTGCGAGCCCGTGGGCAACCTCACCCGGGAGAACATCGTCGACAACATCACGCTGTACTGGCTGACCGGCACCGGCGCCTCGGCCGCCCGGTGGTACTGGGAGTTCGGGCGGTTCCTGGCGGCAGCCGGTGCGTCCGGCCAGGCGCCTCCGCCGGTCACGGTCCCGGTCGGCTTCACGACGTTCCCCGGCGAGCTCTGGGCCGCGCCGCGCAGCTGGGTCGAGGCGGTCTATCCCGGCCTCACGTACTTCAACGAGGTCGACCGCGGCGGCCACTTCGCCGCCTGGGAGGAGCCGGAGCTCTTCTCCACCGAGGTGCGGGCCGCGGTCAGGTCACTGCGCTGACGACGCCACGGTCCCGATGCAGATGCTGCCGATTCAGATGAACCCCGGCTGGGCGAAGGCCGGATTCGGGTAGCGGTAGAAGCCCTCGCCGCTCGCGAAGCCCAGGAGGCCCTTCTGGATGTAGTGCTCGTCGAGGTAGCGAGCGGACTCGAGCGCCTGGGTGTTGGGTGTGGTCTCGCCGAGCAGCTTCGCGACGTGGTAGACGACCCCGAGGCCCATGCGATCGATCATGCCGAAGGGGCCCATCCCGCTCTGCAGCGTGATCATCCAGGTCCGATCGATGCTCTGGACGTCGCTGACGTCGCTCACGAGCAACTCGAGCGCGGCGGTGCACCAGGGCACGAGCAGGCTGTTGATGACGTAGCCGCTGTGCTCCTTGCGAATCGGGATCGGCACGAGTCCGATCTCCTCGGCGAACGTCAGCACGCGCTCGAACACGGCGTCGTCGGTGCCGGGATGGCCCATGACCTCGCCGATGTTCGAGTCCCACACGCCGATGGCGAAGTGCAGGGCGAGGAACCTCGTCGGCCGGTCGACGAAGCCCACCAGCGCGCTCGGCGCGAGGGTCGAGGTGTTCGTCGTGAACACGGTGCGCTCCGGGGCATGGCTCGACGCCTCGCGCCAGAAGGACTCCTTGATGGACATCGACTCGGGCACGGACTCGCTGACGAGATCGGCGTCGTGCACCGCCTCCGCCAGATCGGTCGTGTACGTCAGGCGAGCGAACGTGTCGTCGATCTGTGCCTCCGTGGCGCCGCGCCGATCGATGAACTGCTCCGCGTACTCGCGGTGCAGCTCCCTGCCCTTCTGCAGGCCCGCGGGGAACGCGTCGTACACCGTCACGTGCTTGCCGTGGAAGGCCATCTGCCAGGCCACCTGCGAACCCATCGTGCCCGCGCCGGCGGTCGTGATCCTCGTGAAGCTCATCGCACTCCTCCCTGCGTCGTCGTGGAACTCGAGGGCACTCGCGCGAGCTCGCGCGCACCCGCCGGCGCGAACCCCCGATAGATGTCGCTGCCGCCGACGGACTCGACGGTGAACGCCCGCTGATTGCGCGAGCGCCCGATGAAGGCCCAGCTCCACGCGATCAACGCCGCGAAGCGATTGCGGAAGCCGGTCAGGAACGCCAAATGAACGAAGAGCCAGGAGAGGAAGCCGGGCAACCCCCCGTAGCGCAGGCCATGGAAGCTCACGATCGCGCGCCCCCGGCCGATGGCGGCCATGCTCCCGAGATCGCGGTATCTGAAGGGCGCCGTCTGCGGCTTGCCCTCGAGGCGCCGCCTGATCGTCCGCGCGGCGAAGATTCCCTGCTGCATCGCGACCTCGGCGACACCGGGAAGCCCGGACAGCGTCATCGCGTCGCCGATCACGAAGACCTCGGGGTGCTCCGGCAGCGTGCAGTCGGGGCCAACGGCGACCCGGCCCGCACGATCACACGCCGCTCCGGACGCCTCCGCCAGCAGGCGCGCCAGCGGCGAGGCCTGCACGCCGGCGGCCCAGACGACGGTGTGCGTCGCGACGCGCTCGGGGCCGCTCGGGGACTCGACGTCCATGCCGTCGCCGTCGATGCTCGTCACGAGCGTCTCGGTGCGAATCCCGACGCCCATGCGCTCGAGCCCGCTCGTGGCCTTCCGGGATAGCCGGTCGCCGAACCCGGCGAGGATCTCGCTGCCCGCATCGAAGAGGAGCACGACGGCGCTCGCGGGGTCGATCGCACGGAAGTCGTCCTTGAGCGTCCGGCGGGCGAGCTCGGCGATCTGTCCGGCGACCTCGCAACCGGTCGGTCCGCCGCCGACGACGGCGAAGGTGAGCCACCTCCGGCGCTCGGCATCCGACGGTGCCGACTCGGCGAGCTCGAACGCCGCGAAGATCCGGCGGCGCAGGTTGAGGGCGTCGTCGATGGTCTTCATCGGGAGGGAGTGCTCGGCGAGCTCCTCGTGTCCGAAGTACGAGGTCGTCGATCCCGGGGCGACGATGAGGCTGTCGTAGCCGAACGCGAGCTCGGCTCCCCCGGGCCGGGCGGCGACGACCGTCCGGTTCTCGAGATCGAAGCCGGTGACCTCGGCCAGCTCGACGTGGACGTTCTTGTGCCTGCGCAGGATTCCCCGCAGCGGCGGTGCGACCTGGCCGACCGAGAGGATCCCCGTCGCGACCTGGTAGAGCAGCGGCTGGAAGAGGTGGTGGTTGGTCCGGTCGACGAGCGTGACGTCGACGTCGGCTCCGAGCGCCTTCGCGGCCGCGAGGCC
>DASVGA010000345.1:0-6121 GCA_036379795.1 Actinomycetota bacterium
CTGCTCACCGCCGGCGAGCGGATCGCGATGTCGCTGCTCGGCATCGCGATCAACGCGCGGGGATGCAAGGCGGCGAGCTACACGGGTTCGCAGGCCGGCATCATGACCGACCACCAGCACGGGCAGGCGAAGATCGTCGAGATCCGGCCTCGCCGCATCCTCGAAGCCCTCGAAGCCGGCAACGTCGTGGTGCTCGCCGGCTTCCAGGGACTGAGCCTGAGCCAGTTCGAGATCACGACCCTCGGGCGAGGGGGCTCGGACCTCACGGCCGTCGCGATGGCGGCGGCGATCGGTGCAGACGTCTGCGAGATCTACAGTGATGTCGCCGGCGTGTACACGACCGATCCGCGCATCGATCCGACCGCTCGCAAGCTCGAGGTCGTGAGCTACGACGAGATGTTGGAGCTGGCTGCAGCGGGTGCGAACGTGCTGCAATCGCGATCGGTCGAGTACGCGCGACGCACGGGCGTGCGCCTGCACGTTCGTTCGTCGTTCGGCGACGACCCAGGAACATGGGTCCAGGAGGTCGATGAGCAGATGGAAGGCGTGCTGATCTCGGGGGTCGCGCTCGACACCGACGAGGCGAAGGTGACCCTGGACCGCGTGCCGGACCGGCCCGGGGTGGCCGCGACGGTGTTCAAGGCGATCGCCGACGATGCGATCTCGATCGACATGATCGTGCAGAACGTCTCGCACGCGGGGGCCACCGACCTGTCGTTCACCGCCCCGCGCGCCGATCTGCCTCGCGTGACGAGCGTGATGGAACGACTCGTGAAGGAGATCGGGGCAGACTCGTACACGATCGACGACGACATCGCGAAGCTCTCCCTCGTGGGAGCGGGCATGAAGACACATCCGGGGGTCGCCGCCGACATGTTCGACTCCCTCGCCGGCGAGGGCATCAACATCGAGATGATCTCCACCTCGCCGATCCGCATCTCGTGCGTGATCCGTGAAGCCGACGGCGAGCGAGCGGTTCGGGTGGTGCACGCTCGGTTCGGCCTCGACGAGTCGGGCTCGACCCCCGGTATCCCGACGGGGTGAGGGTCAGTGGGCCTGGACGATCTCGGCGAGGCGATCGTGGGCGGAGCCCTGGAGGGCCTCGCGTCGTCGTTGCCGATGCCGCCGTCGGACCCCAGCCTTCCCCCGCCCCCACACACTCCCGGCGATGATCGAGCGCAGCCACGGGAGCAGGAACAGGAGCCGTCCCGGTCGACCGTGCCGGTCGTGCTCGCGGTGGTGCTGACGGTGCTGGTGGCCGCCGGCGCCTTCGCGGTGGTGTCGTGGGCCCGAGCCGGCGGAGCGTGCGACGACGCCGATTTCGCCTCGACGCGGTTCGGCTACTGCGCCGTCGTGCCGGGCGGCTGGGTCGCCGCCGCGGCCGAAGGCGATGGCGCGCCGCTCGATCGGTTCCTGCTGCAGGGAGGACCCGCCGTGATCACGGTCACCGCCGTGCCACTCACGCGTGGACAAGACCTTGCCCGGTTCGAGCAGTTCGTGCGCGGCTACGTCGAGGCCGCGGGGGGCACGGCGAGCGCATCGACCGTGACGGAGGTCGACGGCGTCGATGCGCTCACCTTCGATGCCACCCTCGCCGGTCCCGACGGCGACGTACGCTCGCGGGAAGTGCTGTTCGAACGCGAGGGCATCGCGTGGCGGGTGACCCTCGCCGATGAGCAGATGGGTTTCGAGGCGAGCACCCAGCGTCTCGGGGAGCTGCTCGAGAGCTGGCGTTTCGCTTGAGTTCCCGCCGCTCTCCGATGCTGCGGACCCACTGATGCTGCGGACCCACTGGTAGCGTGGAACGACCATGAGGGTCGCCGTCATCGGAGCCACGGGTGCGGTCGGTCGCGAGATGCTCCGCATCCTCGAGGAGCGACGCTTCCCGGTGGACGAGCTCGTGCCGCTCGCCAGCTCGAGGAGCGCCGGCCTGCGTGTGCCGTTCGCCGGCGCCGAGCACGAGGTGCGTGAGCTCACGGTCGACGCGGCGCGCGGCGTCGACCTCGCGTTCGTCTCGGCGGGCGCGACCACATCGACGGCGTTCCTTCCGGCCATCGCCCAGGCCGGGACCGTCTGCATCGACAACTCGAGCGCGTTCCGCATGGATCCCGAGGTGCCGCTGGCGGTGCCCGCGGTGAACCCCGAGGCCCTCGAGGGCTGGCCACGACCGGGCATCATCGCGGTGCCCAACTGCACCACGATCACGGCGGTGCTCGCCCTCGGTCCGCTCCACCGCGCGGCCGCGTGCCGGTCGCTCGTGCTCTCGAGCTATCAAGCCGTGAGTGGGGCAGGCTGGAAAGGAACGCGCGAGCTCGCGGAACAGGTCGACAAGCTGTCGGGCGACATCGAGTCGCTGGCGAGGCCTGATGCCGACGCGTGGCCGGAAGGAACCGTGTTCGCCAAGCCGATCGCCTTCAACGTCGTGGCCAAGGTGGGCGAGTTCGAGGCGGACGGCTTCACGGGCGAGGAAGCGAAGATGATGGCCGAGCCGAAGAAGATCCTCTCGGCGCCCGACATGCAGGTGGTGGCGACCTCGGTGCGGGTTCCCGTCGTCACCGGCCATGCGGTGTCGATGCTCGCCGAGTTCTCCCGCCCGATCACCGTGGGGGAGGCCCGGGCACTGCTCGCCGCCGCACCCGGCGTGCAGCTCGTGGACGATCCCGCCGGCGGAGTGTTCCCCTCACCGCTGGACGCCGCCGGGGGTGACGACGCGCTGGTGGGGCGCATCAGGCAGGTGCCTGGGCGCGACGACGCGTTGGTGCTCTTCAGCTGCGCCGACAACCTGCGCATCGGCGCCGCCCTCGACGCGATCGAGATCGCGGAGCACCTCTTCGTTCGATGAACCGCGGTGGTGTCGCGACGTCGCGCTAGTTGTCGTCGGCCGGTTCGCCGCTGGCCGTGACGTCGTCGGCGAGCGGCTTCACGAACCATGCTCCGTAGTCCTGCCACCCTTCGCGCCGGTAGAACGCCATCGACGCCTCGCGCCAGGTGGCGGTCACGAGCGCCATGCGGAAGCATCCACGCTTGCGAGCCAGATCTTCGGCCCGTTGGAGCAGGGCCGTGCCCACCCCGGCGCCGCGGGCGCGTTCGGTCACGACCACGTCGTTCACGCGCGCCTGGGGACGGTGGTCGCCGAGACGCTGGTGGTACTCCATGTCGACGACCCCGACGACCCCGCCGTCGAGCTCGGCCACGAGGGTGACGTTGCCGAGCTGCCGCAGATGGCCCGCGAACGACTGGCGGTGGGTGGGGTCGCCGGCCGTGCCGGCGGCGACACCGCGACCGAGCTCGACGAGCAGGCCGGCGATCGCGACCCAGTCGTCGGGCGCCGCCATGCGCACGATGACCCCGCGCTCCGTCGCCGCAACCACTTCCCCCGACGCCATCAGAAGAAGAAGGGGCACCACGGATCGGGCCCCGAGAACAGGCGGCAGAAGGCATCGATCGCGGGATCGTCCGCGTCGATCGCCCCGAGTCGCACGGCGTCGCCGGGCCGAAGGTAGCCGGTGAACATCGACGACAGCGCGCCGATCGGTAGCACCGTCGGATGCTCGCCGTCGTACCGGGTCACCGTTGCCCTGCCCTTCTCGACCCGCAGCAGCCATGGTCCGGCGTTGTCGGGGAACAGCGCATCGTCGACCGCGAAGACGGCCTCGGCATCGATCGCCGGCCAGCCGCGGCCCTCGAAGGCGGCGGGGACGTCGAGCAGGCGCAGCATCCATCGGTAGTGCATGTCGATCGCGGTCGATTGATCCGGCATGAGCAGTGCGATCGCGTCGTTCGGCGGTCCGGTCCACTGGAACCATCTGCCGATGCCGCCGAACCGGCGCACGTAGGCCAGCAAGGAACGCAGCGCGGACTCGGTGCTCGCGACGAATGCCTCGGTCCACAGTCCGAACTCGACGTCGAGGCGGCCCGGATCGGGGTCACGTCCGGTCACGAGGAAGCCGGTCAGCTCGCCGTGCTCGCGAACGACCACCGCTCGCCTGGTCTCGTCGTCGGAGCGGTGCATGATGCGCTCTGCCCAATGCGCATCGGCGGTCGGCTCGACGGGCCCGGTGTGTCCCGAGACGAAGCCTCGGTACGCGACGCGCACGTCGGCGAGGTCGCGCGCCGACTCGTACGGCTCGGGCATCGGCAGACCCTCGGGCTGGCGTGGGATGGCGTCGATCGCCACTCGATGCTTCGTGAACGTGCCGGCCATCTCGAAGCCGAGCGACCGGTACGGCGCCAGCACCGCCGGGAACAGCGCGCTCACGACCGCCCCCCGGTCCCGCCCGGCCCGCAGTACCGACTCGGTCACTCCCGAGCCGAGCCCGCTTCCTCGATGCTCGGGAAGGGTCGTCACACCCCAGATCGCCGAGCACGCGAGGGATCGTCCGCCGAACCACTGGTCGAAGCGGAACTCGCCGGCCGTCGCGACCACGTCGTCGCCGATGACCGCCACGCGCATGTCGTCGAGGTCGTAGAGGTGCGACCTCGCGACGGCGCGTTCCCGCTGGGAGTTGAGCGAGGTTGCCATCGCCTCCGCGATGCGCTCACGCTCCCCTTCGGCGGGTGCTCTGATCTCTGCGGTGCTCACGGCCACGGGCACCCGCACGGCGACTCGCCGCACTTCGGACAGCCGGCCGCGTATCGTTCGACCGCCGCGTCGAGGTCGACGCCTTCGATGTTGGCGAGCGAGGCCAGCCATGCGAGCACGTCGCCGAATTCGTGCTCGAGGTTCGCCCGGTCGCCGGTGCGCATCGCCTTGGCGAGCTCGCCGACTTCCTCGACCAGCCACCGGAAGACGACATCGCGACCGCGATCGGCATCGCGCCCGCCGTAGATGGCGTCCATCGAGGCCTGGAACTCGTCGATCCGCATGGGCTGAGGAGTCTAGTGGCGCCGTGTGAGCGTTCCATCCGTGCGTGAGGCCGGGACCTTCGCCGGTCGACCCGGGTCCTTCGGCCCAGGCCATGGCGTTCCGCACCTCGGCACAACGCTGCGACCTTCGGCCGTTCCTGAGTCGGGCACCTGGGGTCCATCCTCGGCTATCACGGCGACGGGCCGCATGGGTGAACGTCGGAACCGGTGGGTGAGAACGCTCGCCATACGAGGAGATGTTGAGGCTGATGGGAACGCGGATGATCGGGAGACACGGAGTTCGGAGCGCGCGCGCGATCACCGCCATCGCGGTGCTGGTCGCGGCGATCTTGCAATCTCCCCCGGCGTTCGCCGCGTCGGTCTCGGCCGCCGCCTTCACGGGAGGAGCGGGAACCGTGGTGGTCGGCACCACGCTCTACGCCCGAAGCGGAGGTTCACTCACCCTGACCCTCACGACCTCGGCCGACACGAAGTGCGTGCAGGTCTCGGGGGCCCACACCGCCGAGCAGCGATCGGCCACAGCGAAGTCGTCGTGGACGTTCGCGTTCTCGGCCGGCTCCGGCGACGGGGTCCAGACGATCACCGCCACGGCTCGGCCGGAGTTCAACACGAACGCGTGCACCGGCCAGCCGGGCTCGAGGCAGGCGTCGTACGTGCTCGACAACACCGGTCCCGTGGTGACCGGCGCGCTCGCGCCGCTTCCCAACGCCAACGGCTGGAACCGCGCGAACGTGACCATCACCTGGACGGCGACCGATGCCGGCTCGGGTGTCGCGAGCGGCCCGACGCCTGCGAGCGACTCGGTCGTCGCCGACACCGCGGGCGTCACGCGAACCTCGAGCGCCACGGACCGCCTCGGCAATACCGGTTCGGGTGCTGTCACCGTCAAGCTCGACAAGACCAACCCCGTCATCACCGGTTCCCGCAGCCCCGCCGCCAACGCCAACGGGTGGAACAACGCTCCCGTCACGGTGAGCTTCTCCTGCTCGGACGCGCTGTCGGGCATCGCGAGCTGCCCGGGCTCCACCGTGCTCTCGAGCAACGGGGCCGCCCAGTCGGTGAGCGGCACCGCGACCGACACCGCCGGGAACTCCGCATCTGCAACGGTGAGCGGCATCAACATCGACCGCACCGCTCCCCAGCTCAGCGGTTCGCCGACGACGTCCCCGAACGCCAACGGCTGGTACAAGGGCAACGTCACGATCGACTGGTCCTGCACCGACGCGCTCTCCGGCATCGACGGGAGCTGTCCTGC
>DASVGA010000346.1:0-2413 GCA_036379795.1 Actinomycetota bacterium
CCAGAGGTAGCGCACATCGACCATCGTGTCGAAGCCGCTCGTTCCGGCGCAGATCACGACCATGCCGCCGCGGTCGGCCACGAAGATGCCGGTGGGAACGGTGTCCTGACCGGGGTGGTCGAAGACGATGCGGGGCGAGACCTTCTCGCCGAGCACGTCCCAGATCGCCTTGCCGAACGCCTTGGCGCCGCCGAACCAGTCCTTCCACTCGGAGCTGTCCCACGCCGGCGGCACGCCCCAGTGGGAGAAGTCCTTGCGGTTGATGTAACCGACCGCGCCGAGCTGGGTCGCGTACTCGCCCTTCTCGTCGCTGCTCACGACGGCGACCGCGCGGCCGCCGGCGTCGGCCACGAGCTGCACGGCGAGCGATCCGAGCCCGCCGCTCGCGCCCCACACGAGCACGACGTCGCCGGGTTCCACCGTGTGCGGCGGCCACCCGAAGAGCATGCGGTAGGCGGTGCCCCCGGTCAGCGTGGGGGCCGCGGCTTCCTCCCAGGTGAGGAAGTCGGCCTTCGGCAGGCACTGATGCGCCTGCACCTTGCAGAACTGCGCGAACGATCCCCAACACGTGTCGTATCCCCAGACTCGGAAGCTGCCCGCGAGCCCGGGGTCCTTGCCTGCCACGACCCAGGGGTCGTCGTGGTCCCATTGCCCCGCGTGCACCACGACGCGGTCGCCGACCTGCACGTTCGTGACCTCGTCGCCGACCGCGTACACGATGCCCGATGCGTCGGATCCGACGATGTGGAAGTCGGTCGGCTCCCCCCACCGAGCCTGCGTCTTCGTGACGTCGACCGGGATGCCCCGCGCGGCCCAGACGTTGTTGAAGTTGACACCGGCTGCCATGACCATGACGAGCGCGTCGCGGGGCCCCAGCTCGGGCACGTCGATGACCTCGCTCTGGATCGCCTTCTCAGGGTCCCCGTAGCGATCGGGCCGTACGAGCTGCGCGTGCATCTGCGCCGGCACTTCTCCGATCGGCGGGATCTCGCCGAGCTCGTAGCGATCCTTGCCCATGGGTCTCACCCTTCCCGGACGTTCGCGTTCGACGGTCTGTCGACAGGTGCGCGCATCGTATCGTCGGGCCCGCCGGGCCGACCGGGCTCAGCTCGCGGAGGGCAGATCCGCGACCGGACAGGTCGCGGCCTGCGGGCACCACGAGCAGTACACGCCGGGGGTGAGCTGAGGCTCACGACCGTTGCCGAGCGCCGACGCGGCACGGGCGGCGTCGATCGCTCGGTCGGCCGCATGCTGCAGGGTGTCCTCGGTCACATCTTCTGCCTGCCAGGTGCCGCTCTCGAGGAAGAGCGACGCAGCTCGGTAGGGAGGCACGCCGAACCGCAGCGTCATGACGAGCGCGTAGAACCGCATGTCCTCGGCGAACTCGGGGTAGGCCGAGCCGGTCTTGAGGTCGACCACGAGCCGCGTCGCCCGATTCGGCTCGAGCCGGTCCGGCACCCCGAGCACCAGGTCGATCTGCCCCGAGAGCACCAGGTCGCCGCCGAGCAGCTCGGCCCGCACGCGCAACTCGCTGATCGGTGATAGATCACGCCGGAGCTCCTTCAGAGGCGGGAACGAGGCCTGGAACAGGGTTACCCGCCGCACGACCTCCATGAGCACGTCGTCGTGCTCGGTCGTCGAGAGCCCGCCCCAGTACTCCGCGAACCGCTCCTCGCGCTCGAGCACCCGGCTCACCGCGACCTGGGCGATCTCGTGCGGATCCATGCCGTCGCGAGCCCCGACCTCGACCTCGATCGCCTTGTGCAGCAGCACCCCGTGGGCGCTGCGCGCGCTGTGGGCAAAGGGCGGCGCCTCGCCCGCGAGCACCGACCGGAACATGCCCTCGCACCGCCGGTGCTGGTTGAGCTTCTCCTTGCCGAGCCACAACGGCTGGGCAAGTTCGAGCTCACGCGCCGCCCCTTCGATGCGATCGCGCAGCCGCTGCGCCAGGTCGGCGGGGAACGTAGGCCGCTCACCCGTGCCGATCAGCCCGTCGAGCGTGCGCTGCTGAGGGTCGGTGAGTCGCACGCCAGCATGGTATGCAGGAAGACCGACATGGCCGAGACACCCGACGAGATCCTGCGGGCCCTCGCCGACCCGGAGCGGTTGGCGCTCGCCGGCACGCTCGCCCTCGGCCACCGCTCGCCCCACGAGCTCGCCGACACGACCGGCGTTCCGCTGGCCCGCGTGCGCAAGCACCTGAACCGGCTGACCGCGACCGGCGTCGTCCGTGTGAACGACGACCGGCACACCTATCGCCTCGACCCGGAGACCCTGCGCTGGGCCGCGGAGCAGGTCGGACCGCCGCGGGAGGCCGGTCTGGCTCTCGGGGCCGCCAACGACGACGAGGAAGCCGTGCTGCGCACCTTCTTCCGCAACGGGCGGCTCACCGAGATCCCGGCCAAGGAATCGA
>DASVGA010000347.1:0-5165 GCA_036379795.1 Actinomycetota bacterium
GATCGAACCCCGGGCCGACCCCGGCACGGCGCACGGATGGGCAGTGGAGCGTTCTGCCGGCAAGGACACGACCACGGGTCACTGGGAGATGATGGGGATCACGCTCGACGAGCCGTTCCCGCTCTACCCCCGGGGGTTCCCGCCGGAGATCGTGGAACCGTTCGAACGAGCGATCGGGCGCACGATCCTCGGTAACGAGCCGGCGTCGGGCACCGAGATCATCGAGGCCCTCGGTGCGGAGCACCTCGCGACGGGCAGGCCGATCGTCTACACGAGCGGGGACTCGGTGTTCCAGGTCGCGTGCCACAAACGTGTCGTGCCGCTCGAGCAGCTCTACGAGTGGTGTCGGATCGCACGTGATCTGCTGGTGGGCCCGCACCGGGTCGGTCGGGTGATCGCGAGGCCGTTCGAGGGCGAGCCGGGCGCCTTCGTGCGCAGCCCCGAGCGCAGGGATCTGTCGGTTCCGCCGCCGGAACCGACGGTGCTCGACGCGCTCCATGCCGCCGGCGTCTCGGTCTACGGCGTCGGCAAGATCCGCGACATCTTCGATGGGCACGGGCTCACCGACGCGGTCTACTCCGATTCCAACGATCACGGCATCGACCTCACGCTGGAGTACCTGGGGCGCCCCGGGCCGTCGTTCGTGTTCACGAACCTCGTCGACTTCGACTCGAAGTACGGGCACCGCAACGACCCTCATGGCTACGCTCGGGCCGTCGAGGCGTTCGACCGTCGCGTACCCGAGCTGGTGGCCGCTCTCGACGGGGGAGTGATGGTGATCACCGGGGATCACGGTTGCGACCCGACGACACCCCCGACCGACCATTCGCGCGAACGCACGCCCTTGCTGGCTGCAGGGTTGCGTGATCCCGAGCCCCGTGAGATCGGCGTCCGAGACGGATTCGGAGACCTCGGGTGTACCGTCGCGGCTCTCCTTCACGTAGAGGTCGAGGGCGCCGCAGGTAGGCCGTTCATCGACCGTTTGGGTTACACATGACCATGAACGTCGACGATCCTCGGAGCATCGTGGCGGCCAAGCGTGACGGAACGACCCTCGATGCACGCGACGTCGAGCGCCTCGTCGAAGGGCATACGTCGGGCACCGTCGGCGATGCCCTGATGGCGGCGTTCCTCATGGCGTGCGTGATCCGGGGGATGAGCGAGGAAGAGACGCTCGCCCTCACCCGGGCGCTGATCGCCTCGGGCGACACGGTCGGGTTCACCGACCTCGATCGGCCGACCGTCGATAAGCATTCGACCGGGGGTGTCGCCGACGGCGTCACGTTGCTGTTCGCGCCGCTCGCGGCCTCCCTCGGAATGGCCGTGGCGAAGCTGTCGGGGCGTGGGCTCGGTCACACGGGGGGAACGCTGGACAAGCTGGAGTCGATCCCGGGCCTGCGGACCGATCTCGACCCCGATCGGATGCGCCGCCAGGTCGCCGAGGTCGGGTGTGCGGTCGCCGCCCAGTCCCCGCGCTTGGTGCCTGCCGACGGCGCGTTGTACGCCCTGCGTGACGCGACGGCCACGGTTCCCTCGATCCCACTGATCGCGGCCAGCGTGATGTCCAAGAAGCTCGCGGTGGAGACGGACCTCATCATGCTCGACGTGAAGGCGGGATCGGGCGCCTTCATGAAGACGGCGGAAGACGCCGAGGCGCTGGCCCGCGCGTGTCTGCAGCTGGCCCGCGGGTGGGGCCGTACGACCAGGATCGCCGTGACCGACATGGACCAGCCCCTCGGTGACGCCGTCGGCAACGCGCTCGACGTCGCCGAGGCGGTCGCCGTGCTGCGGGGTGATCACCGAGGCAGGCTGCGTGAGCTCGCCGTCGCCTTCGCGGCCCGGTCTGCGTCGGTGGTGACGGGGGTCGACGAGGCGAGGGCGATGGCCGACGCCGAGCGAGCGCTCGACGACGGCGCCGCACTCGAGCGGTTCCGAGCAATGGTGCAGGCCCAGGGCGGGGATCCCCGGGTGACCGACGATCCCACCGGGGTACTGCCGGCCGCACCCGTCGTGATGCCCATCGAGGTCGAGCGGGAGGGCACGGTCACCTCGATGCGCACCGAGGAGATCGGGCTCGCGAGCGGCGCGCTCGGCGCCGGCCGCGTCCGCAAGGGCGACCCGATCGATCCCGCGGTGGGTATCGTGGTGCGCTGCAAGATCGGGGACGTGCTCGGAAGGGGAGAGCTGATCGGCGAGGTGCACGCGCGCGACGACGACGCTGCTCACCGAGCCGTCGACCGCGTGCTCGATGCGATCGAGCTGCGCGAGGAGGAAGCGGACCCCCCGCCCCTCGTGCACACCTGGCTGGGGTGAGGAGCGGAGGGCATGGGCAACTTCACTACGCTGGGATTCAGGCTCGCGTTGTTCATGCTGGCCTCGCTCGCGATCGGCCTCGCGGCGAGGGAGTTCGCCAGAGCGTTCACCGCAGCCAAGCTCCATGATCCGACCCCACGTCTGTGGGGGCGGCTGACCTTCAACCCCAAGGCGTGGTTCGAGCCCTTCGGGAGCGGGCTCGTGCCGGTGCTGATCGCCATCCTGTGGTCGGTGCAGGTGCTGGTGATCCCGGCTGCCTACGCGAAGCCGGCGCCGGTGGACCCGAGCTACCTGCGCAGGACGCGTGACCTCGTGCTGGTCTCGCTCGCCGGTCCTGTCACGAACCTGGTGCTCGCGTTCCTCGGCGGGCTGGTCGTGCGTGTCGCCGGCCTGCCGCTCGAGGTGTACCGGGTGGCCGTGGTGTTCGCGTTCACGAACGCAGCGTTGGTCGTCTTCCACCTGCTGCCGATCCCCGGGCTCGACGGAGCGCGGATCGTGGGACTGCTGCTCCCCCCGCACCCGCGCGAGGTGTATCGCAACGCCGACAAGTACCTGCCGCTGTTCGTGCTCGTGGCGCTCTTCGTCTTCTCGACGCTGATCCTGGGGTTCCTCACGACCCTGACCGGCGCGATCTGCAACGCGGCCACCGACCTCGACTGCGCGGGGATCATGGCCTTCCCCGGTTGATCTCGCCGCGCATGACCACGCTCCGACGTCCCTGAGGCCCCATGGCCTCGCGCTATCATCGCCCCATCGACCAGCCCACGTTCGCCCCCACGATGTCCGCCACGCGATCGCGTGTACTCACCGGCTACCGCCCGACCGGTCCGCTCCACGTCGGGCACTGGGCCGGCAACATCGAGAACATGCTCGCCCTCCAGGACGACCCGGCTCGCGAGTGCTTCTTCTTCATCGCCGACTGGCACATGTTGACCACGCACTACGACCGCACCGACGAGCTGCCCGGGTTCACACGCGAGCTCACGCTCGACTGGCTCGCGGCCGGCATCGATCCCGAGCGGGCCACGATCTACCGCCAGTCCGATATCCCCGAGGTGGCCGAGATGACCCTGCTGCTCGGCATGATCACGCCGCTCGGCTGGCTCGAGCGCGTTCCCTCGTTCAAGGAGCGGTTGCGCGATCACGCCGAGCGCGACATCGCGAACTTCGGCCTGCTGGGGTACCCGGTCCTGCAGACCGTCGACATCACGATCATGGGCGGTGAGCTCGTGCCGGTGGGGGAGGACCAGGTCGCGCATCTGGAGATCAGCCGCGAGATCGTGCGCCGGTTCAATCGCCTCTACGGCGACGTACTCGTCGAACCCCAGCCGCTGCTGTCCGCCACGCCGCTGATCCCGGGTTCCGACGGCAGGAAGATGTCGAAGTCCCTCGATAACGCGATCTGGGTTCGTGACGAGCCCGACGCGATCCGCGCGAGCGTGCGATCGTTCGTGACGGACCCGCAGAAGGTGCGCAGGGGCGACCCCGGACGCCCGGAGATCTGCCCGGTCTTCGCCCTGCATCGACGGTTCTCGCCCGAGCGGGTCGACGAGGTCGAGGCAGGATGTCGCTCTGGAGCGCTCGGGTGCGTCGACTGCAAGACGCTCCTGGCGGACCACATCATCGAGACCTTCCGTCCGTACCGGGAGCGGCGGGCCGAGCTGGCCGCGGACCCGGGCCTGGTCGACCGGGTGCTCGCCGCGGGAGCCGAGCGGGCGAGGCCGGTCGCTCGTGCGACGCTCGACGCCGTCCGCAAGGCGATGCGACTGTCGTGAGCGCCGAGGCCGCTGCGAGCGAGTTCGCCGTCGAGCTGCCCGTGTTCACCGGGCCGTTCCGGCTGCTGGCCGACCTGATCCTCGAGCAGAAGGTCGACGTCTGCGACATCGCGGTGGCGTCGGTGACCGACGGCTACCTCGAGCACGCACGTCATGCCGATCGATGGAACATCGAGGAAGCCACGTGGTTCCTGGCGATCTGCGCCGTGCTGCTCGAGCTGAAGGTGTCGCGGTTGACCCCGAAGCGCACGGAGCTCGACGACGACGACCTGCTCGAGCGCTCACCCGACGTCGCGTACGCCCGGTCGCTCGAGCTCGCCGCGTTCCGCCGTGTCGCTGTGGAGATCGCTCGCCGGCTCGAGGACGAAGCCGGCTTCTTCGCGCGCGATGTCGGTCCGGGCCCCGAGCTCGCCCATCTGTATCCCGATCCGCTGGCGCACCTGCAGCCGCCCCAGCTCGCAGTGGTCGCCGCGACGCTGTTGCGCCCGCCTCCCACGCTGGACCTGTCGCACGTCACGCCCGTCCGCTACACGGTCGCCGAGGCCATGACGACCCTCGAGGAGCGGATCTCTGCCGTCGGGGCGGGGGCGACCTTCCGTGCCCTGGTGGCCGATTGCGGTGAGCGCATCCACGTCGTGGTGCGGTTCCTCGCGATCCTCGAGCTCTACCGGGAGGGCAAGGTCGAGCTCACCCAGGCGGCCACGTTCGGCGACATCGAGGTCGCGTGGCGTCGATGAGGCGTCGATGAACCGCGACGAGGCGGCGACGAGCGGACCGGAGGCGCTCCGCACCCTGGAGGCGCTGTTCTTCGTCTCGGATGAGCCGCTCGCCCCCTCGGTGCTCGCCCAGGCGCTGGACGTCGACCGCCGCACCGTCGAGGCGCTCTGCGACCGCCTGCAACGCGAGCTCGAGGACCGCGGATCGGGCCTCGTGCTGCGCAACGTGGCGGGTGGATGGCGGCTCTACACGCATCCCGACACGGCGCCCGTCGTGGAGCAGTTCGTGCTGTCGTCGAGGCAGGCGCGACTCACGAAGGCTGCCCTGGAAACGCTCTCGATCGTCGCGTACAAACAGCCG
>DASVGA010000348.1:0-3945 GCA_036379795.1 Actinomycetota bacterium
CTCACGCGACCGGGATCCGCCCAACGATGGTGGTTCCTTCGCCCGGCGCAGAGCGCACCTCGAGGGTTCCATCGAGCGGATCGAGACGATCGACCATGCCTTGTAGCCCCGTCCCACGGATCGTCGCCCTCGTATCGAAACCGAGCCCGTCATCGGTCACCCTGAAGACCAGATGCGGCTCCTCCTCGGCGAGGCTGATGGTTGCCTCCGAGGCCCTCGCGTACTTCCCGACGTTCTGGAGCGCCTCGAGCACACAGAAGTAGACAGCGGACTCGATCTCTTTCGCGTAACGACCGATGTCTGGCGAATCGACCACGACCGGGATCGGCGCCTTCCGCGCCTGCGCTTCGATCGCTGCGGTAAGCCCCTGGTCCGCGAGCAGGGGCGGGTAGATCCCGCGCGCCAGGTCACGGAGATTCTCGAGCGCCTCCGCGGCGTCCAGCTGCAGATCGCTGAGCATCGCACCCGTCTCGGGGGCCGCTTCACGGCGTGCAGCGTTCTCCGCGATCCTCATCTTCACGGCGAGCGCGACGAGCTCTTGCTGCGCGCCGTCGTGGATGTTGCGCTCGATCTTGCGACGCTCCTCATCTTGGGCAGCCACCAGCCGCTGACGGGAAGCGCGCAGGTCAGCGAGCCGCTCCTGGAGCTCGGTGGTGAGGCGCACGTTCCGCAGCATCAATCCAGCCTGGGACGCGAGGTCCGATAGCAGCTTCTCTTCGGCCGGTGTGACGGGCTCACTCGGCGGTTTGGTGAGGGTGAGCGCACCGAGCAGCTCGGATCGGTGACGGACGGCAACGGACCTGTCGGCACCGGGGAGCTCGGGCAGATCATCCCCGGGCATCGGGATCGTCGTCTCCGTTGCCGGCCCGTTCGGCCACGAGGCCGCGAGCCTGAGTCGGTCTCCGACCCTGAGCCACACCCGGCTCTGCGTCGCCCCAGTACCTTCCCCGAGGACCTGAGCCATGCGAGGCAAGACCTCGTCGGTGGAGTAAGCACCGGCGACGCGCTCCGAGAACTCGGAGAGCACCTCGTACGGCGTCGCGCGCCTGCCGTACACGACGCGGTCGGCGAGGCGTCGCGCGCGCTCGCGCAGGGGCTGGAACGCGATCGCCACGATCGCCGTCGCCGCGATGGAGAGCAGGAGGTTCGGCTGCCCGGCGCTGCCAACCACCGCACCGATACCGACGACGATCGCGAGGTACACGGCGGTCACGAAGGCGGCGAGCACCGCCACGACCACGGTCTTGTTGATGACGACGTCGATGTCGTAGAGGCGGTACTTGAGCATCGCGATGCCGATCGCGACCGGGACCACCGCCAGCGCGATGAGGGGCAGCAAGTTCCCCCCCACATCGAACAGTGGGCTGTTCGCGATGATGGCTGCCACGAGGAACCCCGCCGCGTATGCGAACCACTTGAGCTGCTCGCGTTCATCGCCGCTGGCCCGCCGGAACCTGAAGACGAGGGAGGCCGCCGAGACGATCCCGAGCCCGAACATGAGCAGCACGCCCGCGACCTGGATGTCGTATGCCAGCTTGAATGCGTCCGATGCCCCCGCCGGAGCGACGTCGGTGATCATCGTGAGGATCGGACCCCGGATGGGCCAGGCCGCCAAGGCGATCGGGACCACCGTCATCACTGCGGCGACCGCACCGAGCCATGCGACAGGCCGCCATCGGTGCGACGGAAGCCGACCGTCAGGGAAGAGCAGGAACAGGTAGGTGAACACGAGGATGATGCCGGGCGGCCATGCCCAGACCGCTACCCACGCCATCAGGTCGTCGGCCGGCAGGGCCCCAGGATCGGACCGCAGTGAGTACGTCGAGTACTCCCCAGCGAAGGTGGCGATCGCGAAGCTCAAGCCGACGGCGCCGAGGATCCACCCGACGGCGTTCTCGGGGCGGCGCCCGGCGATCAACGCTCCGACGACCGAGAACGCGAGTACGGGCAGCACACCCACGCTGTCGAGCGCGAGCGTGGAGGCGGCCACGTGAACCGCGACGGAGCCGGCGATCGCCGCCGCCGCGACCGCGCACATCGACCACGCGAGCCACGCCGCGCCTCGAACCCTCATGGGGTGCCTCCTCGAGGTTCGATTCTCCGCGTTCGACGGGGAAGGGGGAAGGGTGCCTGCCCGCTCGTCGGTTGAGTGGTAGCCCCACCGGCAGTGAGACCCGAACCGATGGACGAACGTCGTACGCTCGACCTGGGGAGGAGGGTGGCATGACAGACCACAACGCGGTGACGATCGCCGAAGGACTCTGGGCGAGGATCGGAGCGATGGACTGGGACGGAGCCCGGGCGCTCATGCACGACGACTTCGTGCAGGAGTGGCCGCAATCGGGCGAGCGGATCGAGGGCCCCGACGACGCGCTCGACGTGAACCGGAACTTCCCCGGGGGACTCCCATCGATGCGCGTGCGGCGAACGACGACCGCTGGTGACGTCGCGGTGCTGGAGGTCGAGCTCACCTACGCAGATGGCAGCGTCTACCACGGCGTGAGCATCATGGAGCTGCGCGACGGGAAGGTCGCTCGCGAGACCGACTACTTCGCATACCCGTTCGACGCGCCCCAGTGGCGCGCGCAGTGGGTCCGGCGGATGCCGCGGTGAGCCTCGCCGAAGCCGAACGTGCCGCGTCGCCCATGGATCCGGCCCGCAGACGATGGACGATGGTCGCCGTCGTGCTCGGCTCGGCGGTGGTGTTCCTCGACACCTCGGTGGTGAACCTCGCCCTGCCGCGCATCGGCGAGGAGCTCTCGTCCGACCTGTTCGGCACGCTCGAGGCGCAGTCCTACGTGGCCTATGGCTACTTCGTGACGCTCAGCGCGCTGCTGATCCTCGCCGGAGGGCTCACCGACTTCCACGGCCGCCGACGCATGTTCTCGTTCGGGCTGATCGGGTTCGCCCTCACCTCGCTGCTCTGCGGCATCGCGCCCTCGATCGAGATCCTCATCGTCGCGCGCGTGCTGCAGGGGGCGGCCGGCGCCCTGGTCGTGCCCGGATCGCTCGCGATCATCACCGCGAGCTTCGAGGGGGAGGAACGAGGGCGCGCCTTCGGGGTCTGGGCAGGGGCGTCGGCGGCGACGACGATCCTCGGTCCCTTCGTGGGCGGCCTGCTCGTCAACACGATCTCGTGGCGCATGGCGTTCCTCGTGAACCTGCCGCTGCTGGCGGTCGCCTACCTCGCGACGATCAGGTACGTGCCGGAATCGCGCGATCCCGATGCGAGCGGACATTTCGACTGGCTCGGCTCGGTCGTGATCGTGCTCGCGGTCGGCGGGTTGGCGTTCGGAACGATCCGTGGTCAGCAGCAGGGCTGGGGCGAGCCGCTCGCGATCGGGAGCCTCGTCGTGGGCGCCCTCGCGGCCACCGCGTTCCCGGTCATGATGCTGCGCCGACGCGACCCGCTCGTGCCGCCCAGGCTCTTCCGGTCGCGGAACTTCACGGTGACGAACCTCTCGACCCTCGTGATCTACGGGGCGCTCTACGTCTCGCTCACGTTCCAGGGGATCTTCCTCATCGGCACGCTCGGCTACAACGAGCAGGCGGCGGGCATCGCGGGTCTGCCGTCGACGCTGCTGCTCGTGCTCTTCTCGACACGGTTCGGGAAGCTGGCGGCGAGGTACGGACCCAGGCTCTTCATGGCGCTCGGTCCGGCGATCATGGCGCTCGGCCTGCTGTGGCTCGCGCGCATGCCGTCGGACAGCGAGGCATGGATCTTCGGCAGCGGAGCGGGCTCGTCGTTCGTGCCGCCCGCCGACTACGCGGTCGACCTGTTCCCGGGCCTCGTCGTGTTCGGGGGCGGGCTGATGATGATGGTCGCCCCGCTCACCACCGCACTGATGACGTCGGTGCCCGAGCGCAACGCCGGCGTGGCGTCGGCCATCAACAACGCGATCTCGAGGGTCGGCTCGCCGCTCGTCACGGCGGTGATCTTCGTGG
>DASVGA010000349.1:0-2975 GCA_036379795.1 Actinomycetota bacterium
CGCGAGGGTCGCCGTGTGCGCTACGAGCGCGAGATCCTGAGCCTCCTGCACCGACGAGCTGCAGAGCATCGCGAACCCCGTGGTGCGCGCCGCCATCACGTCGGAGTGATCGCCGAAGATCGAGAGCGCGTGGGTCGCCACCGTACGCGCCGCGACGTGCATCACGAACGGCGTGAGCTCGCCGGCGATCTTGAACATGTTCGGCAGCATCAGCAGCAGGCCCTGCGACGCGGTGAAGGTCGTCGCGAGCGCTCCCGTCTGCAGGGCGCCGTGCAAGGCTCCGGCGGCCCCGCCTTCGCTCTGCATCTCCACCACGTCGGGCACGGCTCCCCAGAGGTTGGTCCGGCCGATCGCGGACCACTCGTCGGCGAGCTCTCCCATGGGCGACGAAGGCGTGATCGGATAGATCGCGACGACCTCGCTCAGCCGGTGGGCCACCGTCGCCACGGCTTCGTTCCCGTCGACGGTGCGGCGGGCGCGCAGGGCGGCTCGTTGCCGCACCTCGGTATCCATGCGGCACATCGTCCCTGCCGATCCCAACGGCTCCCAGGGGCGAACGGCCCCTTCGCCCCGGGACGGTCGGACGTCAAGGAGCCAGGCGCTCGATCCGCCAGCTTCCGGCGTCGAGCGTGTAGCGGAACCGGTCGTGCAGCCGGTGCCGACGCCCCTGCCACAACTCGATCGTCTCCGCATGCAGCAGGTAGCCGCCCCAGTGGTCCGGGCGGGGCACGTCGCCGGGGAAGCGCGCCGAGACCTCCTCCATCCCCGCCTCGAGCACTTCGTAGCCGGCGATCACGCTGCTCTGCTTCGACACCCACGCGCCCAGCTGGGCTTCACGCGGCCGGCTCGCGAAGTAGGCGTCGGACTCGTCGTCGGGCAGCAGGCTCACCGAGCCCGTCACGTGTACCTGCCGATCGAGCTCCTTCCAGAGGAAGACGAGACCCGCCCAGGGGTTCTCGGCGAGCTCGCGACCCTTGCGGCTCTCGCGGTTCGTGAAGAACTGGAAGCCGCGCTCGTCGACACCGCGCAGCAGCACGTGCCGCACGCTCGGGCGCCCCCGCGCACCGGCGGTCGCGAGCGCCATCGCGTTGGGTAGCGGCACGCCGGCCGCCTCGGCGTCACCGAGCCAGCGACGGAACTGCTCGATCGGGTCGTCGAGCAGGTCGCGACGTCGCAGCGGATGGTCGTCGTGGAAGCCGGACGGCGCGTGCATGGCCCGAGGGTCGGTCATTCGGCCGCCATGCTACGGGCCGCGAACGTGCCGCCGTCGTTCCGACGAGGCCGACTACGCTCAGGTGTGCCATGACAGAGGCGACGCTTGGCGCGCGTGACATGCGGAACGTCACGAGACCGCTGCTCGTGCGCTCCGAGCTCGAAGCGCTCCTGCGTCACCCCCGGCTGCGATTGCCCGGTCCGCTCGAGCGTGAGTTCCGGCAGGACTACTACGACCGTTTCGTGGCCACCAACCGCGCTGCCTTCGTCGTAGGACTCGCAGTGCTCGCCGGGTTCGGCGTCGTCGATCGGCATGCCGCGCCCGACTCCTACTCGACGCTCTGGCTCCTGCGGTTCGGACTCGGATGTGTCGCGGTGGTGGTCCTCCTGACGCTGTCGTACATGCCCGTCTACCGCAGGATCATGCAGCCCGCCAGCGCGTTCGTGGTGGTGCTCTGCGGTGTCGTGATCACCCTCATGGAGCTGTCGATGAACGACACCGAACCCGGCTACGACCTGTACGCGCTCGGCATCATCCTCGTCGTCTTCTTCGGATTCGCAGCGCCCCGGCTCCGGTTCTGGTACGCAGTCCTCGCCGGGTGGGCGGCGGTGCTCCCGTCCTGGTGGATCGGCTTCGATCACGGCGCCTGGGAGCGTTCAGCAGACACAGTCCACTTCCTGGTCCTGGAGGCGTTCCTGATCGGTAGCTGCGTGCTCGGAACGTTCGCCGCGTACGCGCTCGAGACGGGAGCGAGGCGCAGCTTCCTGCAACAGCTGTTGATCGAGCAAGAGCAGGAACGTTCCGAGGCGCTGCTGTTGAACGTTCTGCCCACCTTCGTGGCCGAACGGCTGAAGCTCGGTGAGGAGGTCGCGGATGCCTACCAGGAGGTGAGCGTCCTCTTCGCCGACATCGTCGGATTCACGGCGATGTCGGAGCGGTTCCCACCGGCCGAGCTCGTCGCACTGTTGAACGAGGTGTTCTCGCGGTTCGACGAGATCGCCGACCGATACGAGCTCGAGAAGATCAAGACGATGGGTGACGCCTACATCGTCGTCGGCGGCATCCCGTCGCCTCAGGGCGATCATCCCGGGCGGGTCGCCCACATGGCGCTCGAGATCCAGGCAGAGGCTCGACAGATCAGCGTAGACCTGGGCACCGAGATCGCGCTGCGGATCGGCATCGACACCGGCCCGGTGGTCGCCGGCGTCATCGGGCGGCGCAAGTTCAGCTACGACCTGTGGGGCGACACGGTGAATACCGCGAGTCGCATGCAGTCGGTCGCTGAGCCGGGGCAGATACGGGTCACGGAGCGCGCCCGCGAGCGTCTAGAAGGCGGTGACTTCACCTTCGAAGGACCATCGACCCTGGTCATCAAGGGCAAGGGTGAGATGCGGACCTACGCGCTGACAGGCCCGACGGTTGCGCCTGCCCCGTCGGCGGGCGAACACCCCGTGCGTCCTGCGGCATCGTGAATCGGTACGTGCAGGACGCCGGGCACCGCTTCTCGTTCGCGGTGCGTGCGTACCGTGGCAGTGCGAGCATCCGTGCGATCGTGCCCCCGGCAGTGTCTGGTTTCACGACATAGTTCGCACCTGTCGCGCGACATCGTTCACACCTCACGACGAAGGGGTGTGCGATGTCGCTTGCCAGGCTGGGGGTCACCGCGGTCGTGGTCGAGGGTCGTTCCAAGAGCGAGGTGGCTCGTGACTATGGCGTGAGCCGACGGTGGGTCCAGGAGCTCTGCCGGCGCTTCTCGGTCGAG
>DASVGA010000350.1:0-3292 GCA_036379795.1 Actinomycetota bacterium
CGTCGAAGTCGGTCCACGCCGACAGGTGCGGCCGCTCCCGGTACCGGAGCGGTTTCACGTGGATCGCGTAGCCGTCGGCGGGCGGCAGACCGCGGAGGGCACGAGCGGCGGCATCGGGCGGCACCGGTTCGAACGTCGAGGTGATCTGCACGCCTCTAGCATGGCGCGACGATGAGCGACCCGGCCCGCCGCGAGCGAACCCACCGCGACGGCATCCGCTCCGTGGCTCCGCTCGCCGTCGCGGTCGCCGGGTTCGGCGTCTCGTTCGGGGTGCTGGCACGGGCTGCAGGCATGGGCACGCTCGCCCCGATCGTGATGTCGATGACCACGTTCGCGGGTTCAGCCCAGTTCGCGGCCGCCTCGATCCTCGGCGCCGGGGGCACGGTCGTCTCGGCGATCGTCGCGGGTGTGTTGCTCAACGCCCGATACGCCCCGATCGGAGTCAGCGTGGCGCCGTCGCTCACCGGCTCCCGGTGGTCCCGCTTCCTGCACGCCCAGCTCACGGTCGACGAGTCGTGGGCGGTCGCGGCCGAGGGAGAGGGCCGCTTCAATCCGAGCGTGCTGCTGGGAGCGGGGCTCGTGCTGTACGGCGCGTGGGTCGCCGGCACCATCCTCGGGGTGGCGTTCGGAGACGTGATCGGTGACCTGTCGCGGTGGGGCCTCGATGCCGCGTTCCCGGCGCTCTTTCTCGCGCTGCTCGTGGCCCAGCTCGGCGGACGCCGGACGGTCGGGGCCGCCGCGCTCGGTGCCGGCATCGCGCTGGTCCTCACGCCGTTCACCCCGGCCGGGGTTCCGATCGTCGCGGCGAGCGCTGCGTGCCTGCTCGGCCTGCTGGACGCGCACCAGTCTCCGTCGGAGTCACAGGAGCCGCAGCCGTGACGAGCACGTGGATCGTCGTGGCTGGGGTCGGCACGATCACGATCGCGATCAAGGCGCTCGGGCCGATGCTGCTCGGGGGCAAGCCGATGCCGCCCCGTGTGACCGGGATCGTCGCGTTGCTCGCGCCCGCCCTGCTCGCTGCGCTCGTCGCGGTCAACACGCTCGGCGGCGAGCGGGCGTTGCAGGGCGATGCCCGTCTGCCCGGTGTGCTCGCGGCCGCCGTCGCGATCAAGCTGAAGGCTCCCGTGCTGGTCGTCGTGATCGTGGCCGCGCTCGTGACCGCCGCCGTCCGGGCGATCGCAGCGTGAGCGTGACCGCCGCGAGCCGATAGGCTCCGCCCTCGATGACCCGCTACCGAGACCTCGGACTCACCGTCGGCCAGCTCGAACCTGGCCCGCTCAACGCGATCACCGACGTCGACGGCGTGTCGGTCGGCATGACCACGCTGATCGAGGGCGAAGGCCCGCTGCAGGTCGGCGCCGGCCCGGTCCGCACGGGCGTCACCGTGATCGTGCCGCACGACGGCATCGGCGAGGAACCGGTCTTCGCGGGATGCCACCGCCTCAACGGCAACGGCGAGCTCACCGGCCTCGAGTGGCTCAGGGAATCGGGTCAGCTCACCACGCCGGTCGCGATCACGAACACGCACAGCGTGGGCGTGGTGCGCGACGCGCTCGTCGCCGCCGAGATCCGCGGGCGCGCCGACCTCACCGCCTACTGGAGCCTGCCGGTCGTCGGCGAGACCTACGACGGCGCGCTGAACGACATCAACGGCATGCACGTGCGGCCCGAGCACCTGTTCGCCGCGCTCGATTCGGCGACCGGCGGCCCGGTCGCCGAGGGCGGCGTCGGCGGCGGCACCGGCATGATCTGCCACGAGTTCAAAGGCGGCACCGGGACGGCCTCACGCGTCGCAGGGGGTTGGACCGTCGGCGCCCTCGTGCAGGCGAACTACGGCCGACGTGAACGGCTCACGGTCGACGGCGTTCCGGTCGGCCGAGAGATCCCGTTGAGCGAAGTGCCTTCCCCGTGGGACGAGGAAGAGCGCATCGGCCGGGGTCGGGAGGTCGAGCCCGGCGGAGGTTCCATCATCGTGATCCTCGCCACCGACGCGCCCATGCTCCCCCACCAGCTCGAACGGCTGGCGCAGCGCCCCGCGCTCGGCATCGCCAGGGTCGGCGGGGCCGGCGAGCACGGCAGCGGTGACATCTTCCTCGCCTTCTCGACGGGCAACCGAGGGAAGATCGAGAGCTACAAGGCCGAGGGCGCGACCGAGCCGCTCGACGTCTCGATGATCCCCGACGCTGCGATCAGCGACCTGTTCTGGGCCGCGATCGAGGCGACCGAGGAAGCCATCCTCAACGCGCTCGTGGCCGCCGAGACCATGGTCGGGCGGGACGGCATCACCGCGCACCGGCTCGACCACGACGTGCTCGTCGAGACGATGACGCGCTACAAGCGAGGTCCCGGCGCCCGCTGACTCAGCAGGCGACCTGCAGATCGGTGACCGTCCGGCCTTCGATGCGCACCAACGTCGAACGCCCGTTGTTACCGTCGCGTGACTCGACGAGGCGCCCGCCCGGGTCGGCCCACGTGCGCAGGCAGTAGCGGCCGTCGGGCAGCCCGCGGATGTTGAGCTCCTGGCCGGGAAGGTTGGAGCCGTAGTAGTCGGCCCACCCGATCGAGAGGCCGGTGACCGAGTCCTGGGTGCAGTCGCCGTAGTGCGGAACCGCCGGCGAGCCGAGCAGCGTGGCGTCGAACCTGACGCTGTCGCGCACGCAGAACGAGACCTTCTCCGAGGTGGCCACCGCCTGGCCGGTCTTGGGCCTCAGGAGCCGGTACCGGGCGAACTCCTCGAAGTGCCAGTGCCCGTGTTCGGCATGGAACACCGAGCACCCCGCGTACCGCCGGTTGAACACGGTATCGACGCCTCGCGTGAAGACACCGTCGGCGTCGGCGTCGCGGTACACCCGCTGGAACGCCTGCCGGTCGTTGAGCGGGTCACCGTCACCGTCACAGTCGTTGTCGGCCGACCGGGATGGTGAATCGGGCTTCAGCTCGACCACGCCGGCGCCTCGGTTGCCGATGATCGATGCGAACCGCAGCAGCTTCACGCCGGCGGACTTCTCGATGCGGATCTCGCTCAACGGCCGCACCACCACGTCGGGAAGCAGGTCCGCCCCCGCCGGGCCGGCGTGCGCCGAGGGCTGGCCCGCCAGCGTGACCCCGAGCGCTGCGAGCGCGAGCGAGGCCGCGAGCACCAACGCACCGACCGCGGAGCGAGAGTGACCGAGGCTCCTCACGTGGTGAGGGCGGGATACGGACCCGCGAGCTCGTGTTCCCACGGATGGATCGGACACCGTCTTGACCCGCATGGAAGATGAACGTAGCAGCTGGTCTGGAACCGAAACCC
>DASVGA010000351.1:0-2953 GCA_036379795.1 Actinomycetota bacterium
ACCCCAGGAACCGCATCGTCAGATGCCAGTTCTCGCGTGGCACCCACCCCACCCCGGGGAGGGCCCGTCGCCAGGGCGCCAACGCCGCCTCGATCTCGTCGGCCACCGAGGGCGGGATCTCGATCGCCACGAACAGCCTCATCGGAGTCGTCTCGCGTCCGACGATCGCCTGCTCGTCATGCGGGTGCAGGCCCCACCGGCGTCAGATGATGCGGTCGCTCTCGGGCAGCGGCGAGCCGTCGAGGTAGCGCCGCACGAGATCGAGCGCAGCCTGCTCGGCCCACCGTCGCACCCGCGCCCTGCCGGCCGCCGCGACGTATCCGCGCGCATGCGACACGCCGGCGGCCTCGAGACCGATCCAGACCGTTCCCGGCGCCGCGCCGTCGTGCGGCTCCGGCCCCGCGGCGCCGGTGAGCGATACCGCGATGTCGCTCCCGAACAGGCTCCTGGCCCCGGCCGCCATCTCGAGCGCGCACTCGCGGCTCACGACGCCGGGCCCGTCGATCGTCGCGCGCGAGACCCCGAGCACCCGCTCCTTCGCCGCCGCCGTGTAGACGACCGCCGACCCCACGAACACCTTCGAGGCCCCGTCGGCCGCCGTCATGCGCGCTCCGACGCTTCCGCCGGTCAGGGACTCGGCACATGCGAGCCGGCGGTCCGAGTCCAGCAGGAGCCGCGAGACGACCTGCTCGAGCGACTCGTCGTCGGTCGAGAACACCACGTCGCCGAGCCGGCGACGCACCTCGGCCACGACCGGGGCGATCATCGCGTCGCCCCCTTCGGGTGAGCCGGCCTTCGTGGTCACCCGAACCTTCACCTCGCCGTCCGATGCGAGGTAGGCGAGGCTCGGGTTCGCCGAGGCGGCGAAGAGATCGGCGAGGATCTCGGCCACCCTCGACTCGCCGATGCCGACGCAGCGCACGGTGCGGGAGCGGACCACGGCGTCCCCGATCCGCGCCGAGACCTCGGGCAGCACGGTGCTGTGCATCATGGCCTGCATCTCGCCGGGCACCCCGGGCATGGCGTAGAGCGTCACGCCACCGGGCAGGTCGGCCACGAGCCCCGGTGCCGACCCCCGATCGTTCTCGATCGTGCGTGCACCGCGCGGCACGTCGGCCTGCCGCAGGTTGTTCTCCGGCATCTCACCCGAGCCGAACCCTGCGAACCGCGCTCGGAGCCACTCCTCGAGGCCGGGGTCGCGCTCGAGCGGGGCCCCCATGGCCACCGCGATCGCATCGCGGGTCAGGTCGTCCTCGGTCGGTCCCAGCCCGCCGGTCACCAGCACCACGTCGGAGCGGCCGGCCGCGAGCCCGATCACCGAGACGATGCGATCCAGGTTGTCGCCCACCACCTGATGGAAGAGCACGTCGGCCCCGATCTCCGCCAGCCGTTCGCCGATCCACCGGGCGTTGGTGTTCGCGATCTGGCCGAGCAGCAGCTCCGTGCCCACGCCGACCACCTCGACCCGTACCGCCCGGCTCACGGAGAGGGCCCGATCGTGGCCGCCCCCGCGGACGGCGTGAACGTGCCGGTCCAAGGCGCGCCTCGCGTTCCGGGCGTTCCCAGATCACGGTCATCGACGGAGATCCGCAGGGCTCCCCCGTCGGCCACCGACACCTTCAGCTCCTCGTCGGCCGAGAACGACAGGGTCTCGCCCTCGGCCATCGCGTGGACCTCATCGGTGCCGTCGGTCGTGACCCGTACGTCGACCTCACGCCGGGCCACGAGCACCACCTCGACCCCAGAGGTGGGAGCCGCGACCGGCACCGTGGTGGGGATCGTGGCCGGCGTGGGTGCTCCCCGATCGCGCGAGACGAGGCCGAACAGCAGCAACAACACGACGACGATCGCCGAACCCACGAGCAGGAACCGCTGGTTGTCGCGGATGCGCGTCGCGGCGATCGCGCGCTCGATGCGCCCGAGCCCGCCGGGCGGCGGCGGGGCGGTCGGAGCCTCGGCGTGCCGCGAGTACGCCCCCAGCACCTTGTCGGGGCTCACGCCGAGGTACTGCGCGTAGGTGCGAAGGGCACCACGGATGAAGGCGTCGCTCGGCAATGCCTCGAAGCGCTCGGCTTCGAGTGCGCTGAGGTGGTCGATCTTGAGCCTCGTGTCACGCGACGCTTCGTCGAGCGTGAGCCCCTGGATGCGCCGTGCTTTCTCGAGCGCCGGACCGACCCCGATGGGTCGCTGCAGCGATGTGCCCGCCATGGAGATGCCGCGATGATAACGGTCGTTAGACTGCGCCCCATGGCAGACCAGCCGCTCGTGGTGACGGTGGAGATCCCCAAGGGCTCCCGGAACAAGTACGAGATGGACCATCGCACGGGCGAGATCTGGCTCGATCGCATGCTGTTCACCTCGATGCAGTACCCCGCCGACTACGGGTTCATCGACGGCACCATGGGCGGCGACGGCGACCCCCTCGACGCCCTCGTCTTCGTGGGCGAACCCACGTTCCCGGGCTGCCGCATCGTGGTGCGTCCGATCGGGCTGTTCCGCATGACCGACGAGAAGGGCGAGGACGAGAAGGTGCTGTGCGTGCCGCTACGCGATCCGATCTGGTCGCACGTGGGTGATCTGGCGGGACTGCCCATGACACTGTTGAACGAGATCGAGCACTTCTTCCAGGTCTACAAGGACCTCGAAGGACACACGGTCTCCACCGAGGGGTTCGAAGACCGGGCGTCGGCCGAGCGGGTCATCGCGGCCGCGAAGGCGCGCGCGACCGACGCATGACCCCACGCGTCGTGCTGCGACCCCCCGTCGCGGGCGATCGCGGCGAGTTCCTCGAGCGCCTCGCCGACTCGATCGAGCTGCACGATCCATGGCTGGAACCGGGCGAGCCCGGCGCGTGGTTCGAGCGGTTGCTCGCTCGCAACACTACCGACTCGAACCGCTCGCTCCTCGTGTGCGACGCCGACGACGGGGCCATCGCCGGCGTCATGAACCTCTC
>DASVGA010000352.1:0-5635 GCA_036379795.1 Actinomycetota bacterium
ACGCCGGGCTGTTCACCGCCGGCGGCATCGGCAGCTACGACGGCACGCCGGCCATCGACAGCGCCGGCCTCGTGCAGCTGCTCGGGCTGCAGGCGTGGCCGCCCGACCGCCTGCCGCTCGTCTGCTAGCCCGCCGGGCGGCCGAGGTCAGCCGGTTCCGGCCCGCTCGACGAACCGGTCGACCAGCGTGTCTGCTCGCGCGCGGGCTTCGTGAGCGCTCGCTCGCATCGAGCGGAGCGTCTCCGCGGGATCCACCCCGGCGGTGTGGAAGTCCGAATCGTCGTACGCGAGCCACTCCTCGACCATCTCCGCCGTCGCCTCGGGGTGGAACTGGACCAGCAGATGCGGGCCGAGCGTGTACGCCTGTGGACCCGAGCCGGTGCGGGCGATCACCGTCGCGCCGTCGGGCGGGCCGAACGTGTCGCCGTGCCACATGAACCACGGTCCCGGCGGCACGAGCGCAGGATCGTCGGTCTCGACGAGGCGCAGACCGACCTCGGTGTCGCGCGAGCGAGCCACCCATCCCCCCATGGCCTCGGCGAACGCCTGAGCGCCGAAGCAGATCCCGAGCACGGGAACGTCGGTGGCGACGGCTTCCCGGAGTCGCTCGAGCAGGCCGTCGATCCAGGGGCGGACTTCCTCGCCGTACACCGACCACGGGGCGCCGGTCACGACGACCGCGTCGAAGCCGTCGAGGGCCGGAGGCGGGCCGTCAGCGCACAGCACGTGCTCGACGACCTCTGCCGCCCGCTCCCGAAGCGCGGCCCCCACGTGCCCGGTACGCGAAAGCTCCTGCGGCTTCAGGACAAGGGAACGCACCGAGAAACGCCTTCCTTCCGACCTGCTCGTCGGCCGAGCATGCGCGGTTGCCCGCGAGGCCATCGTCGCCTGCTCGCCGATCGGTGGCGGTCGGGCCGGCCTTGACTGTACCGCGAGCTCAGTGCTTCGATGACCGTAGAGGACCTCTACGACCACGACAGAGGGGAAGGGCGGTCGTGAAGGCGTTCTCCCCATCACTCCGAGCGTCGGGCTCAGAACCAGGTTGGTCGAAGTCTCGCGCCCCACCGGAGTCGCGAACCGCCACGGTGCTCGCGACGCCGAGTCTTGGAGGTAGATCATGCGGAAACTGATGCCGCTCGTCGCCACGTTGCTCATCGCCGCCGTCGTGGTCGGTACGACCTCGCTGGTCGGAGGTGCGGGGAGCGGAGGCGAATCGTTCACGATCGTCTCGACCAGCCTGCGCTTCAAAGACATCGACGTCGGACCTGCCGGCGAGAGCCCCGGCGACTACTTCCTCGAGAAGTCTGCGCTCTGGAACGATGCCGAGACCGAACGCGTCGGGTGGGACCTGGTGCAATGCACGCTCGATTTCGGCACGACGGCGATCTGCACGGTCGCGCTCAGGTTGTTCGGGCGCGGCCAGTTGACCGGCACCGGTGCGGTGGAGTTCACCTCCCAGAGCCTCTTGTTCCCGATCACGGGGGGGACAGGCGATTTCCGTGACGTCACCGGTCAGGTCCGTGTCACGTTCGAGACACCGGAGCGGGCGGTCCTGGACCTCCATCTCTCCGGAACGACTGGCTGAGGGACGAGCTCGATGGAGGGGGGCGTCCAGTCCTGCACGGACGCCTCCCTCTCACCACGTGAGCGACCCTAACCCCAGACCCGGTCGGCGACCCTTCCAACGAGTTCGAGCTTGCACCACTGCGCGTCCTCGTTCGTGTCGTTGCCGAGCATGACGCTGGCGAAGCCGCACTGAGGACTGATGGCCAGCCGGTCGATGCTGCCGGCGTAGCGCGCGGCTTCCTCCATGCGGCGCATGAGATCGTCCTCGTCCTCGAGCTGGGGCGTCTTGGAGCTGATCAAGCCCATGACCATGACGCTTCCCTGCCGGAGATGGCGAACGGGCGCGAGGCCGCCGTCGCGGCCCTCGTCGTCCCACTCGACGAGGAACGTGTCGTAGGCGAGATCGCCGAAGACGCGCTCGGCGACCGGTTCGAGCGAGCCTTCGCACATCCACGACGAGCGGAAGTTCCCACGGCAGATGTGCAACCCGACCGTGACGCCGTCGGGGATGGCCTCGAGCACCGCGGCGTCGGCGGCGAGCCCTCGTTCGAGCACCGCTCCGACGTCGTGACCGGCCGCCTCGAACCGACCGATCCACGCGGGGTCGACGAGGTACGGGTAGAGCGGGAAGTCGAACTGCACGTACCGCGCGCCCTCCGCGATCGCGTCGGCGACGAGCCGCCGCTCGATCTCGATCGCGGCGTCGACGAACTCCGGGACCGAGCCGTAGGCCCCGTCGACCGTGGTGAAGGGGTGAGCGAAGATCGAGGCCGCCGGGAACGTGATCTTGAACGGTGTGGCACCGGCGACCTCGCGCATGAACGTCGCCTCGCGCGCGGCGGGTGAGTCGACGCGCTCGAGCGGGGCGACGATCTCGTGCACGGCGAGCTCGACCTCCTCGCCCCGGTCGTTGCGGAAGGTCACCGCCTTGCCCGTGCGCACGCCGCTCACCGCGTCGTAGAAGGAGTTCATGAACATCCACCGCCGGAACTCACCGTCGGTGACCACGTCGAGCCCGCAGTCTCGCTGACGCCGCACCGCGTCGCGGATCGCCTCGTCCTCGATCGAGGTCAACCGGGAGCGATCGCGGGCTCGCTCTTCGTCGAGCGCCGCCGAGTGTCCCGCGTCGTAGAAGGCGTCGATCGCCGCGCGGAGCGTGGGCGGGCGGAGCAACGACCCGACGACCTCAGCGCGAGCCGGGGAGCGAGGCATCCGGGTCACACCGCCCTCCACCGGACCCAGAGCGAGTCGGGAGCTCGGAACTCCCAGCCCGAGAGCGTGACGGGGCGCTCGGGGATGAGCTCGAGCGCGGGGAGCCTGTCGAGCGCCAGATCGAGGGTCACGCGCGCCAGGTGACGGCCGAACCAGGCGCCCAAGCAGAAGTGCGTGCCGGCCGAGAAGGCGAGATGGGCGCCTTCCTTGCGATGGATGTCGAACCGGTCGGGGTCGGTCCACCGGCGAGGGTCGCGGTTGGCCGATGACAGCACGGCGGCGATCAGCGCGCCGCGTTCGAGCGACGCTCCGGCGAGCTCGACATCGGTCGTCGTCTGCCGGGTGGCGGTGCCGACCGGGCCGGCCCAGCGGAGCGTCTCCTCCACCGCGGCCTTCACGAGCGATCGGTCCTCACGAACCTCGTCGAGCTGCGACGGGTTCGACAGCAGCGCCCACAGCGTGAGCGCGATCACGTCGCGCGGCTCCTGCAGGCCTCCGCTGAGCATCAGGGTCGTGTTCGCCACGATCTGCTCGCGGCTCATGCGGCGACCGTCTTCGGTGTGATGCAGCATCCACGACAGCACCGAGCCGTCGGGCTCCAGCGAGAGACGGTCGAGCACGTCGCCGATCGCCGCGTGCAGCGCCGCCGCCGCGTCGTCGGCGGGCGCCTGCTTCGTCGGATCGTCCTCGAAGTTCGCGAGGCCGGGCATGAGGCCCTCGTTCCAGCGCAGGATGTCCTGCCACGGCACCTCGTCGAGCCCGAGCATGAAGCAGAGCGAGCGCACGCTCATCGGGTCGGCGTACTCACGGAACAGATCCACCTGACCCCGATCGGCGAACGAGGCGATCAGCTCCCCTGCGAGCCGCGGGATCATGCCTTGCGTGCGTTCCTCGACGTCGCGCGGGCGGAACGGCGCCTCGGTGATCGCGCGGATCCACTGCTGCTCGGGGCCTTCCATGCCGAGCATGTTGCGGCCCATCGTGCGATTGAGCGTCGAAGGCTCGGTCGCGGCAGTGAAGGTCTCGGGGTGCGTGGCGACGTGCTTCACGTCCGCGTGGCGCGTGACGAGCCAGAGTCCGACCGCGGGCACGAAGCTGACCGGCTCCTCGTCGCGGAGCTCGGCGTAGACGGGGTAGGGATCACGCTCGAGCTGCTCCAGGGTGACCGTGTCCCCGATCGTCACGGACCCGAGCCTCCTTCGCGCCGCCTGCTCCGAAGGCGTATCTTGCGGGTTCATGGAAACCGACGGCAAGCGACTGCGGCTGCTCTTCCCCGACATCCACGGACTCGAACGCGGCAAGTACCTGTTCGGTGACGTGGCGACGTCGGGTCACGCGGCCTTCTGCATCGGGGTGTATCCGCTCACCCACGACCGCGAGATCCTGGCGGTGCCGAACACGCAGTTCGACATCGGGCTCCCCGACATCGACGTGCACCTCGACCGTGACTCGCTGCGTCACTCGTGGGAGCCCGAGACGCTGATCGGTATCGGCGACGCGCGATTCCGCGGCGAGCCCTGCGCCCTCGACCCCCGGCACGTGCTGCGCACGGCGATCGATGCCTGGCGCGCGATGGGACTCGAGCCGCAGATCTCGTTCGAGCTCGAGTTCTACCTGATGGAACCCGACGGCGGCGGCGGATGGCGTCCGGTCTCGCTCCCCGCCCACCGCGTCTACGGCACCGGTACCTCCGTCGACCCCAGCGGCTGCGTCGACGACATGGTGACGACGGCACTGCGATGCGGGTTCGACATCGAGACCTGGAACAGCGAATACGACGAAGCGGCGTTCGAGGTGAACGTGCGGTACGACGATGCCATGGAAGCCGCCGACGACGCGTTCGTCTTCCGGCTGCTGATCCGGGAGATCGCCGAACGCCACGGCAAGCGCGCCACCTTCATCGGCCGGCCGCTGAACGATCGCGGCGGCAGCGGCATGCACGTGAACTTCAGCTTCCGCCGCGGCGACGGCTCGAACGCGTTCCACGATCCGAACGATCCCGACGGGCTCTCCGACCTCGCGCGGCAGTGCGCGGCAGGGCTGCTCGAACACCACACGGGCATGGCGGCGATCATGGGCCCGCACGTGAACGCCTACAAGCGGCTGCAGCCCGACATGCTGAACGGCTACTGGGCGAACTGGGGCCACGACGACCGCAGCGTCACCGTGCGCGTACCTCCCGCCCGAGGTGAGGGAACCCGGCTCGAGCACCGTACCGCCGACGCGGCCGCGAACCCGTACCTGGTGGGCGCATCGGTGCTGCACGCCGCGCGCCTGGGCGTCGAGGGCGAGCTCTCGCTGAGAGCCGCTCAGCCCGTCGGCGAGGATCCCGACACCGACGTCGCGATCCCGGCGACCCTCGCCGATGCGCTCGACGCGCTGAACGCCGACGATGCGCTCGTGCAGGCGCTCGGCCCCGAGCTCGTCGAGGCCTTCACGATCCTGAAACGCGGTGAGTGGGAGCGCTACGAGAGCGCGGTCGAGGACACGTCGACGACCGACGTGAGCGACTGGGAGCTCAGGTACTACCTGCCGTTCCACTGAAAGGCAGCGCACGCTCGATCGCGCCACACGACGCAGCACCGACGGGGAGGTTCGATGCGACTCGAGGGCAAGGTTGCGATCGTCAGCGGAGGCGGCACGGGCATCGGCGCGGCGATCGCCCGGCGGTTCGCCGCCGAAGGCGCGAAGGTCTGCGTGACCGGGCGTCGCCCCGAGCCGATCGAGGCGATCGCCGCGGAGGTGTCGGGGCTCGCCGTGCCAGGCGACGCGAGCGACACGAACCACGCCGCGACGGTCGTCGAGGAGACCGAGCGCGCGTTCGGGGGTATCGACGTGGTGGTGGCCAACGCGGGCGT
>DASVGA010000353.1:0-3068 GCA_036379795.1 Actinomycetota bacterium
GCCTCCGTCGACGTGAACGACCTGCACTACCGCGAGATCACCCTCATCGGCAGCGAGTGGATCGGCTCGCCTCCCAACCAGCGTCGCGAGCGCTACGCGGAGGCCGCCGACCTCGTGACCTCGGGGGCGCTCGCGCTCGAAGACCTCGTCACGGCTCGCTGCTCGTTCGACGACCTCGAGGACGCGCTGATCGGTCGCTCGGCGTTCCGGGTGCTGAAGACCGTGTTCGTTCCGGGGACCTGAGCGCCCTACCAGTGACCGCCCAGCGCGATCGTGATCGCCTCGCCGTTCACGGCCGAGGCGCCCTCGGACGTGAGGTAGGCGATCACGTCGGCGATCTCCTCGGGTTCCATCACGCGCCCGGCCGCGTAGGAGCGGGCGCGAGCCTCCCAGACCTCGGACGCCGTCACGCCGGTCGCAGCGGCCTCCGTCTCGGCGTCGGCATCGGCCATCACGGTCCTCACCCACCCCGGGCAGACCGCGTTGCACGTGACGCCATGGGGGATCAGGTCCTGGGCGGCCGAGCGCATCAGGCCGATCACGCCGTGCTTTGCGGCCGTGTAGGCGGCCGTCGCGGGCCCGCCGGCCTTGCCCGCCGTGGAGCTCACGATCACGATGCGGCCCCACCCTGCGTCGATCATGTCGGGCGTGCACAGGCGCAGCAGGTGGAAGGCGGCATCGAGGTTCACCGCGAGCGAGGCGCGCCACAACTCGGGATCCTGCTCCCAGATCACCCGCTCCTGGTAGCTGCCGAGCCCGGCGTTGTTGACGAGGATCGAGATGGGCCCGAGCCGCTCGCGGGTCTCGCGCACGATGCGCTCGCAGCCGTCCTGGGTGGCCACCGACTCGGCGAAGACCTCGATCGGCGCCTCGCTCGAGAGCGTGGCGAGTTCCTGTTCGGTGCGAGCCACCCCCATCACGCGCTCGCCCCGCGCCGCGAGCATCAGGGCGGTCGCACGTCCGATGCCGCGGCCGGCCCCGGTGACGAGGGCGACGCGTGCGTCGGGCCGGGCAGTCATGGGCGCAATCCTAGGAGACCCGGCCTCGGGTGGATTGACCTCATGCTCCGACGGTCCTACGGTCGCGGGCCATGGCTGACCGGCTGCGTCTCGCGATCCTCGGGCCGGGTGACGTCGCGCAGCGCGACTACCTGCCCGAGTTCCACCGCATCGCGGATCGCGCGGAGATCGTGGCGGTGTGCGGGCGAACCGAGGCGCGTGCTCGCGCTGTCGCCGAGCAGCACGGCGCGGCGTGGTTCACCGACGAGGCTCGCATGCTCGAGGAAGCCGCTGTCGACGCCGTCGTGAACCTCACCCCGATCCCTGCTCATTTCGAGACCACGCTGACGGCGCTGCGGGCCGGCGCGCACGTGTACACGGAGAAGCCGTTCGCCGGGTCCGTCGCCGAGGGACGCCGCCTCGAGCAGGAAGCGGCGGAGCGCGGGCTCGTGATCGTGGCAGCGCCGAGTGTGATGCTCTTCCCGCAGGTGCGTCTCGTGCAGCGGATGCTCGCCGAAGGCCGCATCGGAACGGTGCACGCCGCTCGCGGGGTCGCGATGGGCGCGGTGCCGCCCTGGCCCGGCTTCGGATCCGACCCCACGCCGTACTTCTCCCCCGGTGGCGGCCCCCTGGTCGACCTCGGCGTCTACCCACTGCACGCGATCACGGGACTGCTCGGACCGGTGCGACGCGTCTCCGCGATGAGCGCGCGCGTCGGCGACGCGTTCACGGTTCCCGATGGCCCCGCCGAAGGCACGCGGGTGGAGATCCGGGTCGACGACACGTGGACGGCGTTGCTCGACCTGGGCGACGAGCGTGTGGCGACGCTCGAGGCCAACTACAGCTCGCACGGCACGCGCTCTGCCGAGGTCGAGCTCATGGGCGCCGAGGGCACGATCGCGTTCAGCTGGCTCGACGTCGCGGCACCGATCGAGGTGCTCGGTCGCGACGGGCGGTGGGAGACGATCGAGGTGCCGCGAACAGGACGTGATGAAGGGCCCGATCATCTGCTCGGCGTCGAGCACCTCATCGAGTGCGTACGATCCGGCGCAGCCCCGGTACTGTCCACCGCGCACGCGATCCACGTGCTCGAGATCTTCGAGCAGACGGAACGGTCGTCGCGCGATGGCGTCACCGTTCCGCTCGAGACCACCTTCGACCGCAGGGAGGCAGATGCATGACCGACACCGTCGGCATCGGCGTGGTGGGGGCCGGCATGATCTCGCAACGAGGGATCCTGCCGCACCTGAGCCAGTCCGACATCGAGGACCGCATCCGGCTGCACGCCGTCTGCGACCTCGCGCCCGGACGCGCCGAGGGCTCGGCCGAGCGCTACGGCATCCCCGCTTGGTACGAGCGGTACGAGGACCTGCTGGCCGATCCCGACGTCGACATGGTGACGATCGCGACGCCGATCGGGCTGCACTACGAGCAGTGCAAGCAGGCGCTCGAGGCCGGCAAGCACGTGCACGCGAACAAGACGATGACGACCACGGTGGCCGAGGCCGACGACCTCATCGCCACGGCGGCGGCGGCCGGCCTGCACATCGCGGCGTCGCCGGGCGAGGTGCTGCGTCCGCAGGTCACGCGGATCCGCGAGCTCATCGCCGAGGGCGCGATCGGCGACCTGGCATGGGCGATCTGCGGCACGTCGCTCGGCCGCTTCCACGAGGAAGAGGAAGCCGACGCGCGCATCTCCGCCCCCGGCGAGACCCCCATCGACCCCAGCTGGTACTTCCGGCTTCCGGGGGGCGGGCCCATGTACGACGCCGCCGTCTACCCGCTGCATCAGCTCACGAGCGTGCTCGGTCCGGCGAAACGGGTGACGGCGCTGTCGGGCACCGTGGTCGATCGCCGTGAGTTCCTCGGCAGCTCGATCGAGGCGCAGGCCGACGACAACACGATGCTGCTGCTCGGCTACGACGGGGGCGCCCACGCGGTCGTCCACGGGACCGTGGCGGGCATGTTGATCGAGGACTTCGGCGCCGGCCTGTACTTCGGCACCGAAGGCGCGATCAAGGGGCTGTTCCTGAACGACGAGCCGTTCGAGTTCCCGGGGCGTCAGGAGAC
>DASVGA010000354.1:0-3960 GCA_036379795.1 Actinomycetota bacterium
CACCGCCGTGTGGACGCGGCTCGTAGTGGCGCCGCCGATCAGCAGCGGCACGTCGAACCCCTCGCGCTCCATCTCGCCGGCCACGTGGACCATCTCGTCCAGCGACGGGGTGATCAGGCCGGAGAGCCCGACCATGTCCGCGCGCTCCTCCACGGCCGCGTCCAGGATCCTGTCGGCCGGCACCATCACGCCCAGGTCCACCACCCGGTAGTTGTTGCAGCCCAGCACCACGCCCACGATGTTCTTGCCGATGTCGTGGACGTCGCCCTTCACGGTGGCCATCACGATGGTGCCCTGGGCCTCCACGTCCTCGCCGGCCGCCTCGGCGCGGGCGCGCTCCTCCTCCATGTAGGGCTCGAGGTGCGCCACCGCCCGCTTCATCACGCGGGCGCTCTTCACCACCTGCGGCAGGAACATCTTGCCCGCACCGAACAGGTCGCCCACGATCTGCATGCCGGCCATCAGGGGGCCTTCGATGACCTGCAACGGGCGCTCGTAGGCGAGGCGGGCTTCCTCGGTGTCCTCGACGATGTAGTCCACGATGCCGTGCACGAGGGCGTGCGCGAGGCGGTCTTCGACCGAGCCTTCACGCCAGGTGAGGTCGTCCTCGCGCTCGAGCCCCCCGCCCTTCACGGTGTCGGCGAACGAGACCATGCGTTCGGTCGCGTCCTCGCGCCGGTTGAAGATGATGTCCTCGACGTGCTCGAGCAGATCGCGCGGGATGTCCTCGTACACCTCGAGCTGGCCTGCGTTCACGATCGCCATGTCGAGTCCTGCGGCGATCGCGTGATACAGGAAGGCCGAGTGGATCGCGCGGCGGACCGGCTCGTTGCCGCGGAACGAGAAGCTCAGGTTCGACACCCCGCCCGATACGCGCACGTCGGGGTGGGCGCGCTTGATCTCGCGGGTCGCTTCGATGAACGCCTTCGCGTAGTCGGCGTGCTCCTCGAGCCCGGTCGCGATCGCCAGGATGTTGGGGTCGATGATGATGTCGGTGGGTTCGTAGCCCGCCTCGTCGACGAGCAGTCGGATCGATCGGTCGGCGATCTCGACCTTGCGCTCCACGCTCCCGGCCTGGCCCTGCTCGTCGAAGCACATCACGACGACGGCGGCCCCGTACGTCTTGATCGTGCGGGCCTTTTCGAGGAAGTCCGCCTCGCCCTCCTTGAGGCTGATGGAGTTCACCACGCCCTTGCCCTGCAGGCACTTCAGCCCGGCGAGGATCGTCTCCCACCGAGAGCTGTCGACCATGACGGGCACCCGCGCGATCTCAGGCTCGACCGCGATCATGCTCAGGAAGCGTGTCATCGCGGCTTCGCCGTCGAGCAGGTCGGCGTCCATGTTGACGTCGAGCATGTTGGCTCCCGACCGCACCTGGTCGAGCGCGACCTCGACGGCCGCTTCGTAGTCGCCGGATTCGATGAGCCCTCGGAACTTCGCCGATCCTGTGACGTTCTGCCGCTCTCCGACCATGACGAAGCCGGTGTCGCTGCGGATCGCGAACGGCTCGAGCCCGCTGAAGGTCGGCACGCGGTCGTCGAAGCTCGGCACGTCACGAGGGTCGAGGTCGCGCACGGCGGCCGCGATCGCGGCGGTGTGCTCGGGTGTGGTGCCGCAGCACCCTCCGACGATGTTGACGAGGCCGGCGCCCGCGAACTCGCCGAGCAGCTCGCTCGTGACTTCGGGCGTCTCGTCGTAACCGCCGAAGGCGTTCGGGAGCCCAGCGTTGGGGTAGCAGGCGACCGGCGCGTCGGCCACGCGCGCGAACGCTTCGACGTAGGGCCGCATCTCGGCGGCGCCCAGCGAGCAGTTGATGCCCACGACCGCCGCCTCGGCGTGCTCGATCGAGGTCCAGAACGCCTCGACGGTCTGGCCGCTCAGCGTGCGGCCGCTGCGATCGACGATCGTGACGCTGATCCACAGCGGAAGGTCGGGCGCGGCCTCTTTGGCCGCGGCGATCGCAGCCTTGGCGTTCAGCGTGTCGAAGATCGTCTCGATGAGCAGCAGGTCGACGCCCCCGTCTCGCAGCGCCCGCATCTGCTGGGCGTACGCCTCGGCGACCTCGTCGAACGTGACGGCCCGGAACCCGGGGTCCTCGACCTTGGGCGACAGCGAGAGCGTGACGTTCAACGGTCCGACCGAGCCGGCGACGAAGCGATCGCCGCCCGCTCGGTCGGCGGCGGCTCTCGCGAGCCGTGCTCCCTGGAGGTTCATGTCGACGACCGCGTCTTCGAGCCCGTAGTCGCGCTGCCCGAACGAGGTCGCCGTGAAGGTGTTCGTGGTCGCGATGTCGGCGCCCGCGGCGAAGTACGCGTCGTGCACCTCGGAGACGATGTCGGGCTGGGTGATGTTCAACAGGTCCGGGTCGCCCTTGACGTCGCGGTCGTGCTCGGCGAACCGCTCGCCTCGGAACTGCTCCTCGGTGAGACCTCGGCCCTGCAGCAGCACGCCCCACGCGCCGTCGAGCACGGCGATCCGCGTGTGCAGGAGGCTCTCGAGCCGGCCGCGCGTGTCCATGCGCTCCACCCTAGCGGGGGTCGGTTGAGCCGCCCACAACGCGCCGCGCCGGCGGATTGGCCCGGCGGGCCGGCCTCGGGGTAGGCTCGGGGTGATGAGCCAGAGCGTTCCCGATCTGTGGCGACGGGAGTCGTCGCACGCCGCCGGTCGCGTGCGTCGTCAGCCCGAGCAGCCGCTCGCACGCACGAAGCGTCAGAGCGCCACAGCCCTCGCGGGCGTCCCCATGTTCGCCGACTTCTCGAAGCGGCACCTGCAGCGACTGGCGCGTGACACGGACGAGCTCACGTTCGGTCCGGGGGAGTCGGTGGTGCGAGAAGGCGACCTCGGGGAGACGCTGTTCGTGGTGTTGGAGGGAGAAGGCAAGGTGACCCGCGCCGGCAAGAAGGTCGGCACCGTTGTGCCGGGTGACTTCTTCGGCGAGCTCGCTGCCATCGATGCCGAGCCGCGCACGGCCTCGGTGATCGCCGTGACCCAGCTCCGGGTCTTGCGCCTGTTCCGTCGTCATCTCATGGCCCTGCTCGACGACGAGCCACAGGTCACCATGAAGCTCCTCGACGGCATCGTGCGACGCCTTCGGCAGGTCGACCGCTCGGTCTGAGCCTGCCTGTCCGCCGACGGGTCAAGCGCTCGCGACGTTCGCCTCGTCGAGCAGGCGGCCGAGCTCGGCGAGCATGTCGTCGTCGAGGGCGATGTCGCCAGCTCGTGCGTTCGACCGCACGTGGTCGGGGTTGCGGCTTCCTGCGATGGCGCTCGTGACACCCGGCTGGTGCACGTTCCAGGCCAGAGCGAGCTGAGCGGGGGTGACGCCGAGACGCTCCGCGATCGGTCGGAGCTGCTCGACCACGGCCAGCGCGGCCGGCAGCACGTCGCGCGCGAACAGGTTGAGCTCGCCGGGGTCGCCGGGGTCGCTGCTCGTGGCCCGCCAATCGCCCTCGGCGAAGGTCGTATCGGCGCCGATCGCACCGGTCAGGATGCCGTACCCGAGCGGGCCGTAGGTGACCACCCCCGTGCCCTGCGCTTCGCACCAAGCGATCAGCTCGGCCTGCCGCCGGTCCAGCATCGAGAACTCCGGCTGCAGGGAATCGACGTGACGCACCGCTTCGCACCGCGAGATGAGCTCGCGATCGAAGTTCGAGACCCCGATGAACCGAACCTTGCCCGCCTGCTGCAGTTCCGCCATCGCGCCCCATGATTCCTCGACGGGGATGCCCAGCTCATCTGGCCAGTGGAGCGGGTACAGGTCGATCGTCTCGATCCCGAGCCTCGAGAGCGACGCGTCGCACGCCTTCGAGATCTCCTCGGGCCGGAAGCCGGTTCCCTCCGGCTGGGGTGCGACCTTGGAAGCGATCATGACCTCGTCGCGACGCCCGGCGATCGCCCGCCCGACGAGCGACTCGGAGACCCCGTCGCCGTAGACTTCGGCGGTGTCGATCCAGTTGATGC
>DASVGA010000355.1:0-2537 GCA_036379795.1 Actinomycetota bacterium
AGATCGAGGCACTGCTGCAACTGGCCAACGACGAGCTCGAGATGCGGGTGCTGACCCGCACCACACAGCTCGAGGACGCCAACCAGATGATGGCGCTCGAGGCAGGCGAGCGAAGGCAAGCGGAGCACCGCCTATTGCAGACCGAGGAGCGGTTCCGCGCCTTGGTCGAGCACATGCCGAGCGTGGCGTATACGTGGCACGTGTCGGGGTCCCACGTCGGCGACGCACCCCTGCAGACCTACACGAACCCTCGCATCGAGGATCTGCTCGGCTTCACGGTCGACGAGTGGGAGAGCGACCCGGACTTCTGGGAGACCCGGATCCATCCGCACGATCGAGACCGCGTGCTCGCGGCGGCGAAGCACTCGACCGAGACCGGCGAGCTCTTCAACGAGGAGTTCCGCTACCTCGCGAAGGACGGGCGCGTGGTTTGGGTACTCGAGCGAGCCGCCCTGTTGAGCCGCGATGACCAGGGCCACCCGGAGTTGTTCCAGGGGCTGATCTTGGACATCACCGCTCGCAAGCTGGCCGAGGAGAAGGCCGAGGTCGCCGAGGGGCGCTTCCGCATGCTCGCCGAGGGCGGGCCGCTCGTCGTGTTCGAGTTCTCGCTGACACATCGTGATCCTCAGCTTTTCGAGATGCGCTACCTGAGCCCGTCGGCCGCAGAGCTCCTGGGCCGGCGCACCGATGGATGGGAACGGTCGCTCGAGGGATGGCTCTCGATGGTGCATCCCGATGACGCCGACCGCATGGCGCGCGTCACTGAGGAGGTCTTCCACTCGGGCGACGCGTGGGCCCACGTGTTCCGGATGATCTCGGGTGACGGTCGGGTCGTGTGGGTCCTCGCGCGTGGACAGGCGGTCAAGCGCGACGAGCAGGGCCGGCCGAACCTGTTCCAAGGGGTGTTGATCGACGTGACCGAGAACGCCGAGGTCCACGCGGCGCTCGAGGCATCGGAGGCGATCTTCCGCCCGCTCGTGGAGACGATGCCCGCCGTGCCGTGGATCGAGGCCGTCGACCGCGACAACGACACGGCGCGCTTCACGTTCATCGGTCCGCAGATCGAGGAGCTCTTGGGCTACACCGACGAGGAGATGCTCGCCGAGCCCGGCCACATGGCCCGGCTCGTGCATCCCGACGACCGTGAGCGCGTGCTCGCCGCCAACGAACGCTGCAACCGCACCGGCGAACCGTGGGACGAGGTGTACCGGGTCATGCATCGCGACGGCTCGGTGCGGTGGATCATGAGCATGGCGAGGAGATCGAGCGGCGAGGGCAGGGCCACGTGGCACGGCGTGTCGATCGACGTGACCCACCACGTTGCCGTGGGCTCGATCCCCCTGCGCGTCGAGAAGGCCGGCGAGCGCGACCGGGTCTGATCCGACCGATCAGGAACCGGTCGGCCGCAGCTCGCGCACCCGTTCCGGAAGGTATGGGTGCAGCTTCTCGGGTAAGACCACCGAACCGTCGGCTCGCTGATGGTTCTCGAGCAGCGCGATCAGGGTGCGGCCGATGGCGGTAGCCGTTCCGTTGAGCGTGTGGAGCGCCTCGACGGAGCCATCGGGGCGACGGACCCGCGTCTGCAGCCGTCGCGCCTGATAGTCGGTCGTGTTCGAGCAGCTCGTGAGCTCACGGTACTTGCCCTGACCCGGCAGCCAGACCTCGATGTCGTACTTCTTCGCGGCCGACCCGCCGAGGTCGCCCGCTGCGACGTTCACCACCCGGTAGGGGACCTCCAGGTTGCCGACGATCTCTTCCTCGACGCCCACGAGGTGCTCGTGCTCCTGCCAGCTCTGCTCGGGCGTCGTGAAGACGAACATCTCCACCTTGTCGAACTGGTGCACACGGAACATGCCGCCCATGTCCTTCCCGTAGGTACCCGCCTCACGACGGAAGCAGGTCGAGTACCCCGCATAGCGCAGCGGCAAGTCAGCCTCGTCGACGATCTCCCCCATGCGGAAGGCCGCGAGCGGCACCTCGGCCGTGCCCACCAGGTACAGCTCGTCCTCGGTGGTCGTGTAGAGCTGCGCCTCGTCGGCAGGCAGGAACCCCGTGCCGTACATCGCCTCCTCGCGAACCATCACTGGCGGGATCACCGGCTGGAACCCTTTGCCGGCGAGGATGTCCATCGCGTGACGCATCAGCGCGAATTGCACGAAGACGAGATCGCCAGTGAGGTACACGAAACGGGATCCGCTCGTGCGCACCCCGCGTTCGACGTCGAGCATGCCGAGCATCTCTCCAAGGGCGACGTGGTCCCTGATCTCGAAGTCGAAGGCCGGCGGTGCCTCGTGGTTGCGCCGGACCTCGACGGCATCGTCCTCGCCGCCGTCGGGGGCGCTGTCGTGTGGAAGATTCGGTGTCGCGGCGAGCAACTCCGTCATCGTCGCATCGGCCTCGGCGAGCTTCGGCTCGATCGACTTGAGCTCGGCCGACACGCGCGCCACCTCGTCGATCAAGCGCTGCTTCTCGTCACCCTCGGCGCGGCCGATGGCCTTGGAAGCCTTGTTCTGCTCGGCGCGCAGCTCGTCGACCTG
>DASVGA010000356.1:0-4039 GCA_036379795.1 Actinomycetota bacterium
GAGGTCGACGAGATGAGCTCGTGGTACGACCTGCTCGACCCGAGCCTGAGCGGCAAGGTCGCGACGGTCGACGACCCGGCGGGCAACTTCAACCTCTGCTGCAAGATCCTCGGTCTCACCTCCAACGAGGTGCCCAAGGACAAGCTCGCCGACATCGTGGATCTGATGTCGCAGTTCGTGGCCCAGAGCCGCGGCGTGTCGCCGTCGTTCGGCGACATGACGACGAAGCTCGTCTCCGGCGACGCGGTCGCGTGCTTCCACGGCTGGGCCGCGATGAACACCTTCGCAGCCGACCAGGGGGTCACGACGATCGAGACCAACATCCCGGACGAGGGCAGCCACAGCTTCTGCGACTCCTACGCGATCCCGCCGACGACCCAGAACCCCGACGCCGCGCTCGCGTGGATGAACCAGGCGCTCGACCCAGCCGTGAACGCCGAGGCGGCCGAGTACCTCGTGGGCGGTGTGACGGTCGAGGCCTCTGTGGACCTGCTCAACAAGGCCACCAAGGACCTCTACCCGTACGAGGACCTCGACGGGCTACTCGAGCTCGCACCGCTCGCGATCAACGCCCCGACCGAGTCCGATGAGTTCGTCACGTTCCCCGAGTGGAACGAGGCGTTCCAGGGCATCAAGGCCGGAGCCTGACGGAAGGGCACGCGACATCGCCTCGATGGCGAGCCCGCCGGAGGCGCCCGCACGCACCTCGGAGATCGCGGAGCGCCGGAACGCCCGGCCGCTGATCGCGACGTTGCCGGCGGTCGTCTGGCTCATCGCCTTCTTCGCGGCTCCGCTGATCGTGTTCGCGGTCTACAGCTTCCTCACGAACGAGCTGTACGCGGTCGGCCTGCCGTTCACGCTCGACGGCTACGAAGCTGCGTTGACCTCCGACCTGAACCGAACGCTCGCCCGCAACTCGGTCGAGGTCGGACTGTCGACCGCGCTCGTGACCGTGGTCGTCGGCATGCCGATCGCCTTCTGGCTGCGCTTCGTGGCACGCCGCTCCCGCCTCGCCGTGCTGTTCCTGATCACCGCGTCGATGTTCGCGAGCTACCTCGTGCGCATCTACGCGTGGCGCACGGTGCTCGGGAGCCGGGGGTTGATCAACTCCGCGCTGGAGCGGATCGGGCTCATCGACCAGCCTCTCGGGTTCCTGCTCTACAGCCGGTTCGCCGTGATCGTGGCCTTCGTGCACATCTTCCTGCCGTACGTGGTGCTGGTGCTCTACGCGGGCATGGGGCCGCTCGCTGAAGGGCTCCTCGAGGCGGCGCAGGATCTCGGTGCGGGCTCCTCGCTGCTCTGGCGACGCGTGATCGTGCCGATCATGGCGGCGCCGGCGTTCAGCGCTGGCGTGTTCGTCTTCATCCTGTCGGCAGCCGACTACGTGACGCCGCAGTTCCTCGGGGGGAAGGACGGCGTCACGCTCGGCGTGCAGATCCAGCAGAACTTCATCGGGGTGGGCAACTGGCCGCTGGCGGCCGCGACCTCGTTCCTGATGCTGCTCGCGTTCGTCGCGGTGTTCGCGATCGGGTCGTTCACGCTGCGGCGGCTCCGGCTCGACGACATCAGGCTGGGAAGCTGATGGAGTCGCGTCGCCGGGCGCCGTTCGCGAGCGCGATCACGGTGGCCGCGCTGCTGTTCCTGTTCGTGCCGCTCGGCGTCGTCGTGCTGTTCTCGTTCAACGCCGGCGGGAGCCTCACGTTCCCGTTCGCCGGGTTCTCGATGCGTTGGTACCGCGAGATCGTGGACTCACCGGCGTTCCGCGACGCGGTCCTCAACAGCGCGATCGTGGCCTCCGTCGTGGCGATCGTGACGCTCCTGTTCGGCACGCTCGCGGCCTATGGCCTGACCCGCGCATCGAGCAGGTTCCGCGCCCCGGTCGCGGTGTTGTTGTTCCTGCCGTTGACGCTCCCGGGGCTGTTCCTCGGTCTGTCCCTGTTGGTGATGTTCGCCCGGGTCGAGATCGATCTGTCGCTTCGGACCGTGATGATCGCCCACCTCGTGTACGTGCTGCCGTACTACCTATTGGTCTCGGTGGCGGCGCTGCAGCGCCTCGATCCGGCGCTCGAGGAAGCGGGGGCCGATCTCGGCGCCAACGGATGGCTCGTGTTCCGTCGTGTGACCCTGCCCCAGGTGTGGCCCGTGCTCGTCGCGGCCGCCTGCCTCGCGTTCGCCTTGAGCTTCGACGAGTTCATCATCACCTTCTTCGTGATCGGCCCGGAGTCCACCCTGCCCCTGTTCATCTTCTCCACCCTGCGTCGCACGGTGGATCCGTCCGTCAACGCGATCTCGAGCCTGCTGCTCGCGATCACCCTGGCGCTGTTCGCCGTCGCGTTCGGGCTCACGCTGCGGGGCGCGAAGCGGGCTGGGTTGGCGATCGATGAGACGATCGGAGGAACGGCGAGATGAGCGCGACCGCTGACCCGATGGCGAGGGTGCGCCTCGAGGGGGTCGCCAAGCGCTTCGGTGGCGTGGTCGCGCTCGACGATGTCGACCTCGACGTCGCGGACGGCGAGTTCGTCACCCTGCTCGGACCCTCGGGATGCGGCAAGACGACGTTGCTGCGCATCGTCGCCGGCTTCGAGCGGCCGTCCCGGGGCCGCGTGCTCCTGGGTGGCGAGGACGTCACGAAGACCCCGCCGCACAAGCGCCCCGCGAACATGGTGTTCCAGCGGCCGACGCTCTTCCCGCACCTCGACGTCGCGGCCAACGTCGCGTTCGGACCACGGATCGACGGGCTCTCGAAGTCAGAGATCGCCGAGCGGGTGGATCGCGCGCTGGCGTTGGTTCGCCTCGAGGGGTTCCAGCAGCGGCGGAGCCACGAGCTCTCCGGAGGACAGATGCAGCGCGTCGCACTGGCTCGCGCGATCGTGAATCGTCCCCAGGTGCTCCTGCTCGACGAGCCGTTGTCGGCGCTCGACCTCAAGATCCGCCTCGAGATGGAAGGCGAGTTGCGCCGCCTGCACCGCGAGATCGGCGGCACCTTCGTCTACGTCACCCACGACCAGCGGGAGGCGCTGGCGCTGTCGGACCGCGTGGTGGTGCTGAACCAGGGCCACATCGAGCAGACCGGAACGCCGAACGAGGTCTATCGCCGGCCGTCATCGCCCTTCGTCGCGCGATTCGTGGGTGATGCCAACGTCATCCCGGTCGACGTGGCGTCTTCGGATCGCGGCGAGGCCGAGGTCGCCGTGGGCGGATACCGGTTCCGCGCACCGGTCTCGGACGTCGTCGGCGCCGCCTGGCTCGTGCTCCGGCCCGAGGTCGTGGGCCTGCGGCCCGCATCCGGCGCCGGCGGCTTACAGGGCGTGGTGCACGACCTGTCGTTCCGGGGCACCGGTCACTCCTACCGTGTCGCGGTCGAGGGGATGGAGGCGCCCCTGAAGGCAGAGGTCTCGGGCACCGAGCCGATCGATCTCGGGGCCGCGGTCGAGCTGAGCTGGGATCCCGACGCGTGCCGGCTCCTGCCGCGCGGGTCAGGCGAGGCTTGAGATGGATCTCGGGCTCGAAGGTTCCCACGTACTCGTGACCGGTGGCAGCCGGGGCATCGGCGCCGCCATCGCTCGAACCTTCGTCGACGAAGGGGCATCCGTCACGATCTGCGCCCGTTCCACCGAGGCGCTGGAGCGAACCCGAGCGCTGCTCGGGCCGGAGCGGGTCCGGGCCGTGGTCGCCGACGTGGGCGAGCCCGGCGAGGTTCGCCGGCTCACGCACGACACGATCGCGGAGGCCGGTGGGATAGACGTGGTCGTCGCGAACGCCACCGCGAACGCCGCGGGGGCGTCCGAACAGGAGTACGCCGCATCGTTCGACGTCGACCTGATGCAGTCCGTGCGGCTCGCGACGGCGATCCGCGAGGAACAGCCTCGCGCGCCGTTCTCGATGATCTGCCTGGGTTCGATCGACGCGATGACGGGCGCGACTCCACACCACGCCTACTCGGTCATGAAGGCGGCCCTGCTCGCGTGGGTGAAGAACGCGGCCGTCGCGTTCGGGCGTGACGGCGTGCGGGTCAACGCCGTCTGTCCGGGCGCGATCT
>DASVGA010000357.1:0-5546 GCA_036379795.1 Actinomycetota bacterium
CGGGCAGGAGGACGCCGAACTCGTCGCCGCCCAGACGGGCCATCAGGTCGCCCTCGCGGAGCGCGCCGGCGAGTCGCGGACCGACGGCGGAGAGAAGGCGATCGCCGATGTGATGTCCCAGCGCGTCGTTGACCTCCTTGAAGTGGTCGAGGTCCATCAGCATCACCGCGATGCGCCCGTCACGCTCACGCGCGTCGTCGATCGCCGCTGCGAGGCGTTGCTGGAAGAGCATGCGGTTGGGCAACCCCGTGAGCGAGTCGTGCAGCGCCTGGTGCTCGTTCTCCGCTTGCTTCGCGGCGAGCTCGTTCGTGGCTTCCTGCAGCGAGTGCGTGCGCGTGAACATCTGTCTCGCGAACGCGAGCGGCGCGATGAACACGAAGATCGACAGGATGCCGATCTCCTTGAAGGTCGTCGCCACGAGCACGCTGAACAGCGCGAGGCCCATGTAGCTCAGGACGAACTCACCGAACAGTCCCGAGTGGATGTCACGCCACGTCTGCGTCGGGCTGACACCGATGCTCATGTGGTTGTAGATGCTCACGAATCCGACGTTCACCACATAGCCCGCGACGGCCGCCAGCATGACCGCCACGCCCAGACGCCACCATTCCGAGTCCAGCGTGGCGAGCAGCTTGAAGACCGTGCTCTCGGCGATGATCGCCGCAGCGATCTGGGCTCGGATCCACAACGCTCGGGAGACCGGCACCTCCCGCCGAAGCTCGTCACGATCGGCCGACCCCGCGAAGGCGATCAGCGCCGCCACCGGGGTGGGGTACAGCAGCGCCACAGACAGTTCCAGTGGGAAGCTCAGGCTGAACGCCACCGACGACACGGTGGTCGGCACGGGCAGTAGGTCCACGGTCATGATCGCGGCGATCCAGACCAGGATCAGCGGATCGCGGAACTGGTCGGCCCCGGTGTAGATCGAGTGGCCGACGTAGGCGAACATCGGGATCACGAGAGCGAGCTCGAAGGCTCGCAACTTGATCGAGCGACCGCGTGTGCGCCGGGGACGTTCCTCAGCTTCCGGCATGTTGGAGCGCTCCGGCGTCCTCGGCGGGCGCACCTTCGACGTCGTCCTCGCGGCGCGCCGGGACACGCATGCCGGCCACGATCACGACACCGACACCACCATAGGTGAAGACGTCGCCGACGCTGATCGCCTGGCCGACCGGCTGCGGCACCGCGATCACGTCACCCAGGAACAGCATGAGATCGGCGTCAGACGCGAGGTGATGCTTCGGCCACGGGTTGTTCATCAGGTCATCGAGGGTTTCGGCCTGACCCGACGCGATCAGAGCCTGCCTCGCCACCGGCATGCCCTGGTTGAGCCCGATGACCAGGAAGTTCATCACGACGCCCACGAGGATCACGGGGAACCCAACGATCCTAAGGTTCTTGACCGCGAAGATCGTGAGCAGCACGAAGGAGACGTAGAGACACGCGAGGGGGATCAGGTTGCCCGGCCCGTAGACCCACTGCAACGCGAAGCCGACCATCGCGAGTCCGGACCACCGAAGATGCAGCGCGCTGAGGTTGCGCAACCGTCCGCCCAGCACGATGCCGGCCAGCACCGCGAGCGACAACGAGGCGAGCATCAGCTTCATGTGTTCCCTATCGGAATCGGGCGGTCGGACTTGAAGCCCCACCGCGTATGGATCGGTCGTGCCCGGACGCAACGAAGCCCCCGGAGCCAGGGGTGCTGGCGAGCCGAGGGCTTCGTTGGACGAACCGCTGATCAGTTGGCGGGCTTGAAGCCTGCGCCCACCGACATCGCGAACAGGGCCAGGGCCCCGAGCGAGTACATCACCCTGCGAAGACGAGCCATGCGAACAACTCCTTCCTGATCAGTGCCGGGTCGCGTCGATCGGTTCACTTGCCACCGGTCGGCTTGTACCTGGCACCGGCTGCGAGCAGCAGTGTGGCGAGCGTGGCGCCCGTGTAGAGCAGGTACTTCAGGCTCCGCAACATGTCTCGCATCCGTCACCTCCTTCTGTCATCTGACAGTGCGAAGCATCGTCCTCGGAGGGGGTCTCGCACATCGGGCTGCGGTAGGGAATGTCGGCGACGGGCATGCGAGGACACAGGACCGACGAAGGACCCCCCCGATACCCGTGCGCGGGTACGCCTTCCGGCAGGGACCGAAGGGCCCGGTCACGGCTCACACGAACGGCCGACAGCTGTGGGTCGGCCGGGCCCGCGAGTGCCTGACCCAGGTGTCAGCCCGGTGGCGCTTGCCGGTTGAACCGATCCTGGGTCGGGCCGAGACCGTCGCTGATGAGGCTCGTGACCGCGTCGGCCGCTCGATCCACCCAGATCGCCACGTCGGTTTCGAGCTTCTTGCCGACCGGCGCCAGCACGAAGTCCGCAGGATCCTGGCGCCCGGGCGGTCGCCCGATCCCGATCCGGACGTGCAGGAACGGCTCGTTCCGCAGGGCCTGCTGCAGCGACTTGACCCCGTTGTGCGAGCTTCCCCCTCCGAGCTTGACGCGCAGCTCACCAGGTGCGATGTCGAGCTCGTCGTAGACCGCGATCACGCGCTCGGGCTCGACGTCGTGCTTGCGAGCGAGACTCGCGTACGAAGGTCCGGACTCGTTCATGAACCGTGTGCTCGACGCCAGCAGCACCCGGTCGCCGGCTTCACGGATCTCGGCCGCCTCGACGGGTAGGAACCTGACCTTCCTGAAGCGCTCGCCGGCCCGGCGAGCCAGCTCGGCCGCGACCATGCGCCCGACGTTGTGGCGGGTGTTCGCGTACCGATCGCCCGGATTGCCGAGGCCGGCGACGAGCCAGGTCATAGACGTGGCTCGGCCGGCCGCGCCGCGAGGCTAGCCTTCGCCGCCCTCGCCGCCGTCGGACCCCGAGTCGCCCTTTCCCTCTGCCCCGCTGTCGCCGTCGCCGTCGGCGGTCTCTCCCTCGGCGGCCTCCGCGGCCTCCTCGCCCTCGGCCTCGGCGGCGGGCGCCTCCACGCCTTCCTCGCCGGGAACCGACAGGTCGGCCTCGACGCGGAGCGCGGCCGGCGTGACCACCGACAGCACGGCGTCCTCGGGATTCGACAGGATCGTGACGCCCGTCGGCGCCGCCAGATCGCTCACGTGGATCATGTCGCCGAGCTCCACGTGGGTGATGTCGATGACGATCTCGTCGGGCACGTTCTGCGGAAGGCACTCGATCTGCACCTCGCGCAGGTGGTGCTCGACCACACCGCCCTCCTTGACGCCGGCGGCCTCGCCGGTCTCGTGCACCGGCACGTTCACGGTGATCGTCTCGGTGCGGCTCACCGCGAGGAAGTCGACGTGCACGAACTTCGCATGGATGCGGTCGCGCTGGATCTCACGAGGGATCGCCAGGTGCGCCTCGCCGTCGACCACCAGGTCGACGAGCACGTTGGAACCCGCGCTGCCGTGCAGCAGGTGGCCGAGATCACGGGCATCGACCGTCAACGGCGTGGTCTCGAGCCCTTGGCCGTAGAGCACCGCAGGCACCTTGCCGGCGGCCCGGAGCTTGCGGGCGACGCCCTTGCCGGCGTCTGAACGTCGTTCGGCGGTGAGCTTCGTTTCCATGGCGAGGCGGGGCCCTTCGAGATCGTGGGAAAGCGGTCCGGAACCCGGCGATGGTACCCGAATCCCCAGGTCGGCGGCATCGCAGCCGGGCTTCCGGCCACGCGAGCGATACCTTCGTGACGCGTCGTGCGTCTTCATCGGTGACATGGCTGAAGGGATACGTGTGAGCGTGGAGGAACCCGCCGATGCGATCGAGGGCGGCATCGACGAGCTCTACGCGCGCAACATCGGCGCCGGCGTGAGGCTCTCGTTCCTGTTGACGGGCGACCGCACCGACGCCGAAGACCTCGCGCAGGAAGCCTTCGTGCGATGCGTCGGACGCTTCCGGCATCTGCGTCAGCCCGATGCGTTCGAGGCGTACTTCCGGCGAGCGATCGTGAACCTGCACACGTCGGGGTTGCGGCGGCGCCGCCTGGAGCGTGCGTGGCTCGCCCGCGAGGGCGCCGCTTCTGCGCGCCGCTTCTCGTCGCAGCCCGATGTCGGCGCCCGTCAGGACCTCTGGCAAGCGCTCGGCCGGTTGCCGGCGCGCCAGCGCGCCGCGCTCGTGCTCCGCTACTACGAGGACCTGTCCGAGCGAGACACCGCCGAGGTGCTCTCGTGCTCGGTCGCCGCCTTGAAGTCATTGGTCGCCCGAGGAAGCGGAACGCTCCGTGAGCTGATCAGAGGTGAGGAAGCATGAACGACGTCGAACGAGAACTGCGGGAGATGCTCGAACGCAAGGCCGGATCGGTGGGCGGCGTGGCGCCGCGCATGCCTGAGTCGGTGCGCACGCGGAGCCGCCGCCGCCAGGCCGGGGTGGCGACCGTCGGCGCCTTCACCGTCGCCGCCGTCGCCCTGGTGTCGTTCGCCGGCCTCCGCGCGATCGACTTCGGCTCGAACGACGAGCGTGTCCCCGGCGGCGATCGGTCTGATCGCTACGAGGTCTTCGAGCGCACCGCGACGATCGAGACGGTCACCATCACGAGCCCGAGCGACTGGTTCCTCGTGAACCAGTTGCCGCTGGGAGCCGGGGTGGCCACCACCTCGACGTCATCGGGCGTCTCGTGCACGGCCACCGCGGCACCCGGTGACAGCGAACCACCGCAAGAGGTGTGCGAGAGCATCTCGTCGAGCCCGGAGCCCGTCGCCGATCCGGTCCCGGTCCCGATGCTGTTGCTGTCCCGGACCGACCCCGGGCTGGGCGTCTCCCCGTGCCTCCAGGGCGGCGTCGCCCTCGCGAACGATGCCGCGATGCTCGAGGTCGCCATCGACGTTCCTGCCCTGCTTCAGACCGATGCCGGCGGCGGAGGGAACCTTGCCTCGTGGCCCGTGGCGTTCGATGAGGAAGCCGCCACCGACGGACCCTGCGGCTCCGGCCACTACGTCCGCTTCCAGGTCGGCGACTACCCGTACCTCGCATGGATCGGATTTGGCCCCGACGCGCCCGAAGACGTGCGCCGTTCTCTGTTCGACATGGCGCACCAGATGCGGTTCGAGGACACGCGCCTCGCTGGGCCGGCAGATGAGACCCCCGGCTACGTGATCGCCGGCGGCGAGAACGCGGCAGGGCCGTGGCGCCTCGAGCTCCGTCCGTCGACCAGCGGGAAGCCCGACGCCAACGTCGACTTGCGCCTCGTCAGCTCGGAGGGTGGGGCCGGCACGGGTGACTTCACCGTGCCCGACGCGACCCCGATCGAGCAGGCAGGCGGAGACCCGACCTTCGGCGCGGTGACCAAGGAAGCGACGGGCGTCGAGCTGCGGCTGGAAGAGGGCACCCCCCCGATCCCCGCCACGGTGGTTCCCTTGCCCCCGTCGCTCGCCTACCCCTTCGATCTGTTCTTCGCCTCGAACGAGTCCGACGTTCCCGCGACAGCAGTCCCACTCGGCTTGCAGGAGCCTCCGTCGTCCCCGACCCCGAGCCATCCGGTCACAGTTCTGGAGATCGTGCACCGTCGCTTCGAGATGTCCCTCAGCAAGCTCTGGACGGAGATGTCCCGGATCGAC
>DASVGA010000358.1:0-5968 GCA_036379795.1 Actinomycetota bacterium
CGAGCGGGAGCCACGCGCGCACACCGAACCCGGCGAGTGAGGCCGCCGAAGTGACGCCGGCCACCGCCCATCCCGCCGATGAGGGCGGTCCGGCGAGCCCGGCCAGGCTGTCGGGGGCCGGCTCGATCGCACGCATGATCACGAGCGACGACGCTCGCGCGAGCACCATCGCCGGCACGAGCGTGCGCGCGAACCCCGCGAGGTCCATCGGCACGAGGGCGGCGAGCTTCGTGGCGAACAGCAGCACGAGCGCGACCGTGCCGTAGGTCCCCAAACGGCTGTCGCGCATGATGCGCAGGCGCTCGTCGGGCGTGCGCCCACCCCACAGGCCGTCCGCCGTGTCGGCGAACCCGTCCTCGTGGAAGGCTCCGGTCACGAGCACCGTCGCGGCCACTGCCGCGACGGTGGCGAGCGACGTGCCGAGCGGCACCTGCAACGCCCAGCGCACGCCGATGCCGGTCCCCGCGACGAACACGCCGACCAAGGGGAACGCACCGGCAGCCCGCCGAAGATCTCCGGGTTCGAACCGGATCCGCACGGGCACGCGCGTGAGGAACTGCATCGCGACACCGAGCAGCCGGATCCATCCCGCGGGGCCGAGGGTGGGCGCGGCGCTCACGACAGACCCCATTCCTCGAACGTCGCGACGTCGGTCACCGACGCTGCTGCGAGGCGCACGATCGGCACGGCGATCAGTGCGCCACTCCCTTCGCCCAGGCGCAGGCCGAGGTCGAGGAGCGGATCGAGACCGAGCCGGTCGAGCAGGGCCCCGTGACCCGGCTCCGCCGACCGATGGGCAGCGATGCAGTGGTCGAGCACCCCCGGCGCTGCGACGTGCAGCGGCGCGACCGCCGCACAGACCACGAACCCGTCGAGCACCACCGGCAGCGAGCGGCGGCGCGCCTCCACGACAGCCGCCGCGATCGCCACCAGCTCGGCGCCGCCGACGTGGCGGAGGGCGTCGAGTGGCGCGAGTCCGCGGGCCCGCTCGCTCGCGAGCGTCACGGCCTCGAGCTTGCGCGCGAGCCCGGCGTCGTCGACACCCGTGCCGCGACCGGTCCAACGCTCCGCATCACCACCGAACACCGCTGCGCAGACGGCCGCGGCTGCGGTGGTGTTGCCGATGCCCATCTCTCCGAGCACGAGCAGCGCCGTGCCGTCGACGGCGGCGGCGGCCGCCGCCGCACGGCCGGCCTGCACGCACCGGTCGAAGCGCTCGGGATTCAGAGCAGCCTCGGTCCTGATGTCGCCGCTCGGCTCGCCCACGCCCACGTCGATCGCCTGCAGCCGCGCCCCGAGGGATCGCGACATGACCGCCGCGGTCGCGACCCCCGCATCGAGCGCGGAGATCATGGCCTTCGTGACCTCCACGGGGTACGCGCTCACGCCGGCTGATGCCACGCCGTGATCGGCGGCGAAGACGACCGTCGAGACCTGCCCGGCTGAGGGCCGGGCCGTGCGTTGCCAGCCGGCGAGCCATACCGCGACGGCATCCAGTCGTTCCAACGCCCCCACCGGACGGAGTACGGACCCGGCCCGCGCCCGGACCGCGGCCATCGAGTCGGCGTCGGGGCCGGGAAGCTCGTCGAGCATCGCCTCGAGCGCGTTCATGCCGGGCGTTCCGAGAGGAGGGTCGACGGGTCGGACGCTTCCGAGAGCAGGGTCGACGGGTCGGGCCTGTCCAAGGGCACGACACGGCCGGCCACGACCAGCCAGGCGCGCGATGCCCGGTGAGCGAACGCGGCGTTCACCGCGCCGAGCACATCGCGATACGCGCGCGCCAGATCGTTCACCGGCACGATCCCCCACCCCACCTCGTTGGTCACGACGACCGTCGGCGCCGAGCGCTGGGCCGCGACATCGGCGGCCGCCGCCGCCAGCTCGATCACGAGATCGCCTGCGTCGCCCGCTCCCATCCGGTTCGACGTCCAGAGCGTCAGGCAGTCGACGATCAGGAACGAGTCGGAGCCGGCGCGCTGCAGCGAGCCGGAGAGGTCGAGCGGCTCCTCTACCACCCGCCACCCGTCGGGACGGTCGGTCCGGTGCCGCTCGATGCGAGCTCGCATCTCCTCGTCGCGGGCCTCGGCCGTCACGATCACCTCGACCGGACCGCGCCAGGCAGAAGCGAGCTGAGCCGCGAGGCGCGACTTGCCGCTCGCGACCGGGCCGGTGAGCAGCGTGAGCGTGTTCGGCGGTGCGGCCCGAGGCTCCTGCGCAGGCATCAGTAGTCGATGCCCCGCTTGGCGAGGATGCCGGCATCGAACGCGTGCTTCACGTTGCGCATCTCCGTCACGGTGTGGGCGACGTCGACGAGCCCCGACGGGGCGTCGCGACCGGTCGCGACCACGCTCACCCGATCGTCGCGGCCGACGATCGCGGCCACCACCGTGTCGGTGTCGATCCACCCCCAGGTCATGGGGTAGGTGACCTCGTCGAGCACCACGACGTCGTGCGTGCCCCCGGCGAGCGCCGCCTCTGCTGAGTTCCACGCCTCACGAGCGAGCCCGGCGCTCGCCTCCAGGTCTCCGGAGTCCCAGCTGAAACCGTCGCCGACCGCCAGCCAATCGGCGCCGAGGCGCTGCAGCATCTCCTGCTCGCCGGCGCGCCAGTCCCCCGACTTCACGAACTGCACCACGAGCACGCGCCACCCGCGGGCCAGCGCGCGGAGCGCCACGCCCATCGCCGCGGTGCTCTTGCCCTTGCCGTCGCCGGTGTGCACGAGCACGAGCGACCGTGCGTGGCTGAGGGAGCCGGTGTCCGGCGCCGCGGTGGGGGGGTCGACCGTCACGGCCGTCGCACCGGCACCAGCACGTGTCCCCACCCGTCGACCGGCACGAGGCGAACGGAGGCGCCGAAGAACTCCCGCACGACCTGCTCGGTGAGCACCTCGCTGGACGCGCCCTCGGCCACTTGGCTCCCCTCGTGCAGCAGCAGCAGACGATCGGCGAACTGCCCGGCGAGCGAGAGATCATGCAAGGCGGTCACCACCGTGACACCCCGGTCTCGGCGGAGCCGCTCCACGAGCTCGAGCACGTCCTGTTGGCGCCCGATGTCGAGCGAGGTGGTGGGCTCGTCGAGCAGCAGGAGCGACGGTTCCTGGGCGAGCGCCCTGGCGACGAAGACGCGCTGGGCCTCGCCCCCCGAGAGCGACGCCACCGATCTCGACGCGAGACCGACGAGGTCGAGCGCATCGAGCACCTCGGCGACCACCTCACGGTCGCGCCGACCCATCGACCCGAAGTAGGGAACGTGCGGGGTGCGGCCGAGCGCGACGTAGTCGATCACGGTGGCACCCTCCGGCACGACCGGCTTCTGGGCCACGACGGCGACCCGGGCCGCGACCTCACGCCTCCGCATCGCGCCCGTGTCCCGCCCACCGAGCAGGACCTGTCCGCGGTGCCCGACCAGGCCGGCGATCGCGCGCAGCAGCGTGGACTTGCCGGCGCCGTTGGGTCCGAGCACGCCGAGCCACCCGGCTTCCTCGAGATGGAGCGAGACCGAGTGGACGACCTCGCGGCCTGCCAGCTCGACGGTGACCTCACGCAGCTCGAGGTTCATGCGGACCTGCCCGATCGTCGCAGCAGCGCCGCGAAGAACGGGGCGCCGATCACCGCGGTGACGACGCCGATCGGGAGCTCGCCGGGGGCGACCACCGTTCGGGCCGCGAGATCGGCCAGCACCAGGAACCCCGCCCCCGCCAGCGCCGACAGCGGCACGATCCAGCGGTTCGACGCCCCGGCGACCATGCGCACGGCGTGCGGCACGATGATGCCGACGAACCCGATCAGCCCTGCGACCGAGACGGCGGCCGCGGTCGCGAGCGATGCGGCCACGACCACCGTGAGACGAACCCGCGCCGGTCGGAGCCCGAGGCTCTCGGCCTCGTCATCGCCGAGCCCGAGCACGTCGAGCAGGCGGCCGTGCAGCAGGAGCACGGCGATGCTCGCGACCGCGTACGGCAGGATCAGCAGCACGTCGTCCCATCCGGCCGTGCCGAGCCTGCCGAGGATCCACGTGTAGACCTCGCGCAACGTGTCGGAGTTCTGCTGCTGCACGAACGTCTGCACCGCAGTGAGGAACGACGCCACGGCCACACCGGCGAGCACGAGGCCGGTCGTGGTCCTGCCCCCCATCGAGCCCCCGACCACGTAGGCGGCCGCGACGCCCGCGAGCGCTCCGACGAACGAGGCGAGGGGAAGGACCGGGGTGCCGGCGGCCGACGATCCGGCGGCGCCCGACACCAGCGCGATGGTCGCGCCGAGGCCGGCTCCCGCGGCGGCCCCTAGCAGGTAGGGGTCGGCCAGGGGGTTGCGGAACGCGCCCTGATACGCCGCTCCAGACACGGCGAGGCACGCGCCGACCAGGCACGCGAGCACCACCCGGGGAGCCCGCAGCTGCCACAGGATCGTCGCGTGCTGATCGTCGAGCCCGCCGTCGCCGACGAAGGGCAGCCAGCCGAACAGCTCGCCCACGACCCCGGACGCACCCAAGCGAACGGGCCCCACCAGAAGTGCGATCGACACCGCCCCCGCGAGCGACGCGAGCGCGGTCGCGACGACCACCGCCCGTCTCCGGCGACTGGCCCCACCGGTGACCGTCACCATCACTCCACGCCTCGTAGCCCGTCGGCCACCGCGCGCATGAACTCCACGACCCGCGGGCCCCATCGCGACGACACGTCGTCGTCGACCTCGATCACCGCGCCCTCGGTCACCGCCGTCAGGTCCCCCCACCCGGGCCTGGCGCCGACCGTCGCCGCGCTCTGCCCGCAACACTCGCCGTCGGCGAGCACGATCAGGCGCGGATCGCGCTCGATGATGTACTCCGATGAGAGCTGGGGGTAGCCGGAGCCCGCACCCCTCGCTTCGTCCGCGATGTTCTCCACCCCGAACATCGAGTAGACCTGACCGATGAAGGTCTCAGAGGTCACGCTGTAGTACGTGTCGTCGAGCTCGTGGTAGACGCTCACCCCGGTTCCGTCGGGCGCCTCACGCAGGATGCGCTCGATCTCGCTCGCCATCTCCGAGACCGCGAGGATCGCCTCCCCGGCGTGACCGGTCGCGACGCCGAGTTGCTCCATCTGTGCGTACGTGTCCTCGATCGTCGCGGCGGCAGGCTGCACCAACACCGGTACGTCGAGCTTCTCGAGTCCCTTGACGACGCCGCCGATGTCGTTCGCGACCACCACCAGGTCGGGGTCGTACGCGACGATCGCCTCGATGTTCGGCTCGAAGCCGGACAGGTCGGTTGTCGGCACTCCCTCGGGGAAGTCGGACTGGTCGTCGACCGCGACGACCTGCTCTCCTGCACCGATCGCGAACAGCATCTCGGTGGCCGTCGGCGACAGCGAGACGATCGCCGACGGGCGGTCGGCGATCATGACGGGACCGTCGACGGTCTGCAGCGTGACCGGGAAGCTGGCCGCTTCGGCCGACGGGGCCTGTGGGGATGGGTTCGGCGGCGCGTCGCCGCCGCACGCGGCGAGCCCCACGATCACCACGACCGCACGGAGCACGGAAGAGGTTCCCTTCCGCATGACACACCCTCCCTTCCGGAGGATGAGGAAAGACGCTCGGCGCGGAGCCGAACGGACCGCTCCTCATCGCGAGAACGATTCCGCCGACACGGGTCAGGCGACCTGGCTCGTCCCCCGCAGGGGCATCACAGCTGCGCGACAGCACCGGACTCTCACCGGACTTCGCTGATCACCGTGCCACCCGGGTGAGGTGCTCCCGGGTGTCGGCACGATAGCACCGAGCTCGGGCCGCGCGCGAACCCGAGCCAGGTACCATCCGGCCATGTCCCAGGCGCCGACCCCCCGCACCCGCGTTCGCCGGCTTCCGGAGCTCGGTGTCTACGAGCGCGAGCGGGTCGACGCGATCCTCGACGAAGCGCTCTACTGCCACCTCGCCTGGGTGGCAGCCGACGGCGACCCGCGCGTGATCCCGACGATCCACGTGAGGGTGGG
>DASVGA010000359.1:0-2856 GCA_036379795.1 Actinomycetota bacterium
GACGGAGCGCCTGCGCTCGCGTGGATCGTCACCACCGCCGGCGCCCTCGCGAGCGCCTCGGAGGTCACGGTGCTCGCAGACGCCACCGCGCTCGGCGTCTACGACGACGGCTACGTGGTGGTGTACGAGCGCTCGACGCCCGTCGAAGTCGTGCACCACGTGCGGGCAGGGCGCGTCGTGCTCGCGACGGGGGCGCACGAGCGTCCGATCGCGTTCGCGCGGAACGATCTGCCCGGGGTGATGCTGGCATCTGCGGCCAGGCTGTACGCCGACCGTTTCGGGGTGCTGGCGGGTGAGCGCGCGGTGGTCTTCAGCACGAACCACGCCGGCCACGAGGCGGCGATGGCGCTGGAACGCGCCGGGCTCGAGATCGTGGCGATCGTCGACCCGGGCGAGGGCGGGGGGGCCACCGACGCCGCCCGGGCCGCCGGCATCGACGTGCGCCCGCTGAGCGCGGTGTCGGCCGCCGACGGCGACGGCCGGGTGCAGCGGGTCGCGATCGCAGGACCCGACGGCGCGACGGAGACCGTCGACGCCGACCTCGTGCTGGTCTCGGGCGGATGGAACCCGGCGGCCCAGCTGTGGCGCGGTATCGGCGGCGGTCTTCGATGGCACGACGACCGGGCGACCTTCGTTCCCGACGGGCATGGTCCGCCGTGGCTCACGGTCGTCGGCGCCGCGGCGGGCGACGTTCCGACGAGCGTCGCCTTCTGGTCCACACCGGCCGACGATCTCTCGGAGCACTTCGTGGACCTGCAGCGTGACTCGACCGTCGCCGACGTGCTCGACGCGGTCGGCCACGAGCTGCGCTCGACCGAGCACGTGAAACGCGCCACCTACATCAGCACCGCGATCGATCAGGGCCGCACGAGCGGCGCCCTCACCGCGGCGCTTGTGAACGAAGCGTGGGGCGAGGGACCTGGCGCACAAGGTCCGACCAACAGCCGGCCCCCGTACACGCCCGTTCCCTACTCGGTGCTTGCAGGCGTCGACCGCGGACCGGCGCTGCTCGATCCGATCCGCACGACGCCGATGCACGCACATCACGTCGATCGCGGCGCCCGGTTCGAGAACGTCGGCCAATGGAAGCGCCCCTGGTACTTCCCGGCCGGCGACGAAACGATGCATGAGGCGGTCGAACGCGAATGCCTTGCGGTGCGGCGCACCGCCGGGGTCATGGACGCTTCCACCCTCGGAAAGATCGAGCTCGTCGGGCCCGACGTGGCGACCTTCCTCGACCGGCTCTACACGAACCGCATGTCGACGCTGGCCGTAGGCTCGATCCGCTACGGACTGATGCTGGGGCTCGACGGCATGGTCTTCGACGACGGCGTCGCGATGCGCCTGGCCAAGGACCGGTTCCTGATCACGACGACCACCGGCGGCGCCGCGAAGGTCATGGACCACGTGGAAGAGTGGCTGCAGACCGAGTGGCCCGACCTGCAGGTGTACGCGACGAGCGTGACCGAGCAGTGGGCGACGATCGCGGTGAACGGTCCGAAGGCTCGCGACGTGCTCGCGGCCGCCGGCACCGACATCGAGCTCGGCGCCGAGGCATTCCCGTTCATGACGTGGCGCGAGGGCGAGGTCGCGGGCATGCCGGCCCGGGTCGCGCGCGTGAGCTTCAGCGGTGAGCTCGCCTACGAGATCAACGTCGCGGGATACCTGGGCTCCCCGATGTGGGAAGCCGTGCTCGCCGCCGGCGCGCCGCTCGGGCTCACGCCGTACGGCACCGAGTCGATGCACGTGCTGCGTGCCGAGAAGGGATTCGTGATCGTCGGCCAGGACACCGATGGCACCGTCACCCCGCACGACCTGGGCATGTCGTGGATCGTGCGCAAGGACGACTCCGACTTCATCGGCAAGCGCTCGCTTCGGAGGATCGACACGGTCCGGCCCGATCGCAAACAGCTCGTCGGGTTGCTACCGGTCGATGCCTCACGGTGGATCCCGGAGGGCTCCCAAGTCGTCTCGCCCGAGCACGGCGGCCACGGCCCTGAGCCACCGGTCCCGATGCTCGGCCACGTCACGTCGAGCTACCGCAGCGCCGTACTCGGTCGCACGTTCGCGCTCGCGATGGTCGCAGGCGGACGCGACCGCATCGGCGGTCACGTCGTCGCACCCACGCTCGACGGGCCGATCGAAGCCGAGGTCACGGCGCCCGTCTTCTACGACCCCGAGGGAGCGCGCCGTGACGGCTGAGATGCGACCGCGCGACGAGCTCGCTGCGCGCGCGAGCGAGCTCGCCGAGGTGAGCATGCGCACCGGGGGCCGCCTCATGATCGGGCCCCTGCCGTTCCTCGCGCAGGTCTCGTTGCGGCTCGACCCGTCGCTCGCCGAGCGGGTGTCCTTCCCGCTGCCGCTCGAGCCCAACACCGCATGGGAAGCCGGCGCTCGTGCAGCGCTGTGGCTCGGCCCCGACGAGTGGCTCGTGGTGGGCCTGGCGCACACGGCGTCCGAGATCGTCGCCGAGCTCGACCGGGCGCTCGAGGGCGAGCACCGCTCGATCGTCGACGTGAGCGCGAACCGGGTGGCGCTCGAGCTCGGCGGTCCCGATCGCTTCGAGCTGCTCGAGAGCGGATGCTCGCTCGACCTGCACCCGCGCTCGTGGCGCGCCGGCATGTGCGCCCAGACGCTCTACGCCAAAACCCAGGTGATCCTGCACGAGCGCCACGATGCGACGAGGGTGTTCATCCGCCCCTCGTTCGCCGGCTACCTCGTCGACCGCCTGCTCGCCGGTCTCTAGTCTCGGTCAGACTAGCGGTGGGTGCCGGCGCTCGCGGCGTCGGGCACCATGCGGTCGTTGCGGAATCGGTCGGGAGCGAAGGGCGCGATCAGTGGGTCGACCCTTCCCGT
>DASVGA010000360.1:0-3164 GCA_036379795.1 Actinomycetota bacterium
CGAGGGCCGCGGCGTCAGCCGCGGCCCTCGCTCGGGCCCGGGCCACGAGCGCCTTCCCGACGTCGGCGAGGCCGAGCGAGGACACGAGCGCGATGGTCGCCACGCCGGCAACGACGACCGAGACCGATCCCCGCTCGCAGCGGAGTCCGTCGCTCACGTGAACTCCTGCCGGTCGGTGGCCTCGGCTCGCATCGTGACGCCCCCCGGGAACAGCCATGCCACGAAGGGCACCCTGATCGCCGCCATGTAGGACACGGAGACCGTCACGGGCTCGCCACGCACCCCCGCCCGCGTGGTCGAGACGCTCAGCGAATCGGCATCGAGCGAAGGGGCGGCCCGCAGCACCGCCGCCCTGACGGCGTCGTCACCGAGCTCGACGGCGGCGGTGCGCGCCCCGGCTCGCACCGCCGACTCGACGAGCAGCCGGTCCCGCACGAGCAAGCCAACTTGCACCAGCGCGAGCACGATCGCGAGCACGATCGGCAGCACGAGCGCGAACTCCACCGCGGCGGTGCCGCGTTCGCTCTTGGGCGCATCTCTACGCGCCGGCCGCATCACCGATCACCTGGTCGATCACCTGGTCGAAGAACGCGGGCAGCCGACCCGACGACCTCGCCCATGCGATCAACACGACGGCGACGGCCGCGGCGGCCAGGATCACGAGCGCGTACTCCGCCGTCGTCTGTCCTTCCTCACGACGGAACTCACGCTTCAGCCCTCGACCGAGATCGTGTGTCACGAACCACAGCGCGTGGAACCACATGGTGCTCAGCACCTGCATCGTGCACCTCCTTGTTCAACCGATGGACCGCACGGTGGTGAGCAACACGGGCACCACCGTGAGGAGGAGGAACGCGGGGAGGACGAGGAACACGAGGGGGAAGAGCATCTTCACCGGCGCCGTGCGGGCCCGTTCCATGGTCGCGGCGCGGCGTGCCTGCCTGACGGAAGCCGCGAGCTCCGCCGTGGCCTGGGCGAGCGAGGCGCCGAGGGTCTCGGTGCGGGTGAGCGCCGAGACGGTTCGCCGCAGGTCGGGAAGATCGAGACGATCGGTGAGCGCGTCGAGCTCGTCTCGCCAGCGAGCCCCGAGGTCGACCGCACGGACCGTCACGCGCACCTCGTCGGCGAGCGGACCGGTGAGCCCGTCGGCGGCACGGCGGAGCGCGAGCGGGGCCGCGAGCCCCGCCGACGACCCGGCTGCGAGCAGGTCGAGCAGCTGCGGGATCTCGGCATCGGCCGCGGCGCGGTGCCGCTTCGCCGCCCTCGAACGACGGGCTCCGGGCATAACGAGCCTGCGCTGCCTCCCATGGCGTCTCGCTGTCTCTTCGACCCGAGCGGCGGCGGACAACGAGACCCGATGACCCACGATCCGCCTGACGCCGGCGAGCGCGCACACGACGGCCGCGACGACGAACGCGAGCACGAGCGCCGACATCGTCACCGCACCTCCAGGAGATGTCGGATCCACAGGAAGGCGAGACCCTCGAGCACGAGGCCGAGGCCGATCGCGACCACGCCCGCTGGCGAGCGGAACGCTCCCTCGATCTCGCTGCGCGACGTGAGCCAGAGGAACGCGAAGAAGCCGAACGGCAGGATCCCCAGGATCGTTCCCGACAGTCGTGCCTGAGCGGTCAAGGCGTGGACCTCGCGCACGGATGCCCGCCGTTCACGCAACGTGCCCGCCACCCCGTCGAGCACCGATGGCAGATCGCCTCCGCTCCGTCGATGCAGCGTGAGGACCCCGGCCAGCAGACGAGCGTCGCCCGTATCGATCTCGCTGGTCCATGACCCGATGGCCTCGTCGACCGGGACGCCCACATCGAGGGCGGTATCGAGGCGTTCGAGCGAGCCACGGAGCGGCGGCCGCGCCTCGGCTGCGGCGAACGACAGCGCCTGCGGCACCGACTGACCGGCACGGATCGCCGCGGTGATCGAGGTGACCGCGTCGACCAGCTGCTCGTCACGCTCGGACTCAAGCGCCTGGGTGCGACGCCGCTCGCGCAGTCGCCAGGCGATCGCGCCGGCCGCTGCCCCGCCCACCGCGCCCCCGGCTCCCGACAGGAGGAAGCCGGCACCGGCCCCGAGCGCCGACCACACGATCCAGGTCGGCACGCTTCGAGGAGTTCTCCGCTCGCCGGTGGTCATCGGGCTCGGCACGCGCCGGGCGAGAGCAGACCGCCTGCTCGCATGAGAGCCACGTTCCGCGAGCCACGCCGCCAGCCCCAGCAGCGTCAGGACGAGCGCGCTCACGCGTCGTCCTCGGGGGCGAACATCCAGTCGGCGACGTCCTCACCGCGGTCGGCCAGGGTGGTCGTGATGGCCGGCATCGTGCCGGTTGCCTCGAAGTGCCCGTCGGTACCGGCGCGAGGCCGGTAGCGGAAGACGGGTGTCACCACGGGCTCCCCTCGCCGGGTGCCCTCGACCGCAGCGATCTCCCAGACCACCCGGCGCCCGCCGCGCAGGCGGGCGAGGTGCACGACGATGTCGATGGCCGCCGCGACCTGGTTGCGGATGTGCGCCGCGGGCAGGTCGACGTCGGACATCATCGCCATCGTCTCCAGCCGCCAGAGCAGGTGGCGCGCCGAGTTCGCGTGCGCGGTCGACAGCGACCCCTCGTGACCGGTGTTCATGGCCTGCAGCATGTCGAGCGCCTCACCGCCACGGACCTCGCCGACGATGATGCGGTCGGGCCGCATGCGGAGCGCGTTTCGCACGAGGTCGCGCACGGTCACCTGGCCCTTGCCTTCGACGTTGGCCGGCCGGGCCTCGAGGGCCACCACATGCGGCTTCGCCAGTCGCAACTCGGCGGCGTCCTCGATCGTGATGAGCCGCTCGCCGTCGGGGATGAACCCGCTCAGCACGCCGAGCAGGGTGGTCTTGCCGCTTCCGGCCCCGCCGCTCACGATCACGTTGGCCCTGCCCCGCACGCACGCCGACAGGAAGGCCAGCATGCGAGGGCCCAGCGCGCCGCTCGCCACCAGGTCCTCGGCGGTGAGCGGCGCGCGGCTGAACGTGCGGATCGTGACGACGGGACCGCGGAGCGAGAGGGGCGGCACGATCGCGTGGACCCGCGAACCGTCCGGAAGTCGCGCATCCGCCCAAGGCGATGATTCGTCGACCCGGAGGCCCAAGGGCCCCACGATGCGTTCGATCAGATGCTGAAC
>DASVGA010000361.1:0-8415 GCA_036379795.1 Actinomycetota bacterium
CATCGCCCTGGTCAAGGACGCGGTGCGCTCGACGGGGATCGAGCCGGCACGGGCCTTGGCGACGCGAGCCCTCGCGTGCGCCACGGCCGTGCAGGTCCGCGACCTGTTGGCGAGCTCCTCGCGTCGAGCCGAGCGGTACGATTCGCCGGACCACAGCCATGAGCACCCCCGATGAACGCGCCGCAGCCGCCTTGCGGCTCATCACGTACCTGCGCATCGCGTTGACGCCGGTCGTCATGGCCATGGTGCTCGCCCGTGACCCCGCATCGTGGGTCGCGCTGACCGCTGCGTTGCTGTTCGCCTTCGCTGCCGTCACCGACTTCTTCGACGGCCGCCTGGCGCGCCGCTGGAAGCAGACCTCGACGCTCGGAAGCTTCCTCGACACCGCTGCCGACAAGCTGCTCGTGTCGGGCGTGCTGCTCGCGCTGGTCGAGGTCGATCGCGTGTCGTCGTGGATCGCGTTCGTGATCGTCGGCCGCGAGTTGCTCATCATGGGGCTGCGCGGAGCCGTCTCGGCGTCGGAGGGGATCGTGGTGACCCCGTCGATGTGGGGCAAGTGGAAGGCCACGGTGCAGTTCGTGGCTATCACGATCGCGATCTGGCGCCCGGATATCCGCATCGGCGACTGGTACCTCGACCAGTGGCTCATGACCGGGGCGGCAGTCATCACGATCGTCTCGGCCGTGCAGTACCTCGCCCGCTTCGTCTCCGTGCTCTCGCGCCGGGATCCCTCCACCCCTGCACGCGAGCGCTGACCCGGTGGAAGGCGCGGTCTTCCTCACCGGAGGCTCCGGCTTCGTCGGGGGCGCGCTGGCGACACGACTCATCGCGCGGGGACGACAGGTGCACGCGCTCGCCCGATCCGACGAGCGCGAAGCCGAGCTCGCAGGCATGGGGGCTTCGGTCGTGCGCGGGGATCTGTTCGATCACGAGGCGCTCCTGAAGGGCATGCGCGGATGTGCCACGGTCTTCCACGTCGCCGGGGTGAACGCGATGTGCGTGCGCGACGCGGCGCCCATGATGCGCGCCAACGTCGACGGCGCGGTCGCGGTGATGCGCGCGGCTGCGGCGGCGAACGTCACTCGGGTCGTCTACACGTCATCAGCGACGACGATCGGCGAACGGATGCACGAGATCGGCCACGAGCGCACGCAGCATCGAGGGACGTTCAACTCCAACTACGAGCGCTCCAAGTTCCTCGGGGAACGCCGCGTCCTGGCGCTCGGGGAGTCGCTGTCCGTGCCCGTCGTCTGCGTCAATCCGTCGTCGGTGCAGGGTCCCGGCCGCGTGGGCGGTTCCGCGCGGCTCTTGATCGACATCGTCAACGGCCGGTTGCCGGTGTTGGTCGACACGTGGCTGTCCGTGGTCGACATCGAGGACTGCACCGCGGCCCATCTGCTCGCCGAGCGGCACGGGGTGCCCGGATCCCGCTACATCGTGAGCGGCGCGTCGCTCGAGGTCCGAACCGCGGTGAGCCTGTTGCGTCGAGCAACGGGACATCCGGGCAGGGTCTGGTTCGCTCCGCGCGTGCTCGCGACCGTGGGCGGTGTCATCGCGGGTACCGGTGCCCGGCTCCTGCGCCGGGAAGGCGGCCGGGTGTGCCGCGAGACGGTCCGGACGCTGCTGCACGGACACCGATTCGACGCCTCGCTCTCCGAGCGCGAGCTCGGCCTCGCGTACACCCCGATCGAGGAGACGATCCGTCGCACGCTCGCGTGGTACGCCGATCGGGGCTTGGCCCCACCGCCGATAGGATGAACGCGACGATCAGGAGGATCCCGTGAGCGAGAACCGGCCCGACCGCAACCTGGCGATGGAGCTGACGCGTGTGACCGAGGCCGCTGCGCTCGCCGCCGGGCGCTGGATCGGCCACGGCGACAAGATCGCAGCCGACGGTGCGGCGGTCGACGCCATGCGGCTCATGATCGACACGGTGTCCATGCACGGCACGGTCGTGATCGGAGAGGGCGAGAAGGACGAGGCGCCCATGCTCTTCAACGGCGAGGAAGTCGGCAACGGCGACGGGCCCGGCGTCGATGTCGCGGTGGACCCCATCGACGGCACTCGCCTCACCGCCGTCGGGCAACCCAACGCCGTCGCCGTGATCGCGCTCGCCGAACGGGGCACGATGTTCTTCCCGGGAGCGGCCGTGTACATGGAGAAGGTCGCGACGGGCACGGTGGCTGCCGACGCGATCGACGTCACCGCACCGCCCGAGGAGAACGTACGGAAGGTCGCCAAGGCCAAGGGCGTGAAGCCCGAGGACGTGAACGTGACGATCCTGGACCGGCCGCGGCACCAGGACATGATCGCCGCGGTCAGGAGCGTCGGGGCCAGCGTCTACCTGATCACCGATGGTGACGTCGCCGGAGCGATCGCGGCGGCAGCGCCCCGCACCGGGGTCGATCTGCTGCTGGGCATCGGCGGGACGCCCGAAGGCGTGATCGCGGCTGCGGCCCTCAAGTGCCTGGGCGGGGCGATCCAGGGTCGGCTCTACCCTCGCGACGACCTCGAGCGCGCGGCGCTGGTCGACGCCGGCTATGACATCGATGCGGTCCTCACCACCGATGACCTGGTGAGCGGCGACGATGTCTTCTTCGCGGCGACGGGCATCACTGACGGTTCACTGCTGCGAGGGGTGCGGTACTGGCCGGACGGCGCTTCCACCCATTCGCTGGTCATGCGCTCGCGTTCGGGCACCGTTCGCTGGATCGAGGCTGAGCATCGCTTCGAGAAACTCGAACGGTTCTCGCGTATCGCCTACCGCCCCTGAACCCTCGACGCCCGAGCGCTGCTGTGGTAGAACCTCCCGCGTTGCCGCATGCCCGCGCGGCGACGCTCATCGATCGAAGGGGGAAACCCGATGGCAGAGAAGACGATCCTGGTCTGTGATGCGTGCGGCAGGCCCGCCGCCGAAACCATCACGATCAAGGTTTCGAAAGGTAACTTCGTCAAGGACATGTGCTCGACGCACGTGAACGAGCTGGTTGCCGGAGCTCGCAGACCGCGGCCGGGACGGCGCAAGGGCGTCGTCGCCAAGTCCGGCGCCACGCAGTCCACGCCGAAGCGTCGTGGGCGGCCGCCCAAGGCCAAGACCGCCTGAGGCCGCGAGCATCATCACTCCGCCGGCACGGCGAGCTCGTACACGCCGGTGCCGGCGGAGCGGAGCACCCCGTCGTTCACTCCGCGTCGCAGCGCCGTGAGTACCTCTCGCCGGACGTTCGGCGTCGAGAACGGATCGAGATGACCGGCCCGCAGCGCCCGGTCCTGGATGACCGTCCAGTGCAGGGGCTCACCGGCTTCCCGTAGGACCGCGACCGAGGCGTCGAGGGCGTCCACCGATCGCTCAGTCGCCGCGGTGCTCAGCGCGGTACGGCCCGAGCACTCGATCCACGAACAGATCGACCTGGCCAGGCTGCGGGATCGCGAACGGCAGCACCCAGGGCGCCACGATGATCTCCTCGACCCCGGCTGCTTCGAACGCCCCGATGCGATCGAGCACCTGGTCGGGCGTGCCCGAGAGCGTGTCCGATCGCCAGGACGCCTGGTCCTCGCCCCGCATGCCGGCACCCGGCATCGACGCGGCGGCACGTTCGAACACATCTGCGAACGCCTGCTCGTCCTCCCCGATCAAGCTGTAGAGCCCGACGGAAGATCGGAAGCTGCCCGGATCACGCCCCTCGCCTTCACACGCTTCACGGGCGAAGGCCACCCGCTTCCCGAACGCCTCGGGCGTCCACCGCCACACTGAGTTCCAGCCGTCGGCATAGCGGGCGGCGAGCCGCAACAGGCGCGGACCTCCCTTGCCGCCCACCCACACCGGCACCCGGCCCAGCACCGGCTCGGGAAGCAGCCGGGCCTCGCGCAACGACACCGTCGGCCCGTCGAAGCTCACTGACCGCCCGGAGGAGAGCGCCTGCAGCACCTGCAACGTCTCCTCGAGCCGGGCGAACCGGTCTCCGACGGACCCGAAGGCATACCCGAACGCGGTGAATTCCTCCTCGAGCCAACCCGCGCCGATGCCGAGCTCGAGACGTCCACCGGACAGACCGTCGATCGTCGTTGCCATCTTGGCGAGGATCGAGGGATGACGGAATGGCGCACCCAGGACGAGCGTTCCGAGCCGGATGCGATCGGTCACCGCCGCGAGACCTGCGATCGCGGTCAGCGGTTCGAGCGAGGCGATCGGAGACGGATCGGCTCCGTAGCGGGCGAACGAGTAGAAGAAGTGATCCGAGATCCACACCGAATCGAATCCCATCGTCTCGGCTCGTTGCGCCCACGTCGCCATCTCATCGAACGTGATGGGCGCGCCGTCGGGAAGGGAGAATCCGTAATGCGGAAGGCTCAGTCCGAAGCGCATCGGCCAGGATACGCCGACGTTACGGAGCCGGGCTCGCGATGTCGACTCGCGTGCGCAAGATCCCGCTCAACACGACCCGCCCTCGAGCGTCGCGCACGATGATCGTGTCGTAGCCGGTAAGGTCGTCGAACTCTTCCATCAGGGTGGCGGCGCCTCCGTCGTCGAGATCGCGTCGGTCCAACCGTCCGACCATGAGCACGCCGTCGTCGCCCCGCAGGCGCACCGTGAACGGATGGAACTCGCGGGAAGCGCTGGGCAGGCCATCGATCAACACGACGGCACGATCGGTGATCGATGCCGACACGAGGACCAGGGCGTCTCCCGAACCCCCAGCCGTGGTCGCGGGATCCAGCGATCCGACGAACACCTCGCCGTCGTTGTCGGCGAACTCCATCGTGCTGAGGATCTTGCGGAAGCGCTCGATCGCGCTGGTCCTGCGGATCTCTTCGAGTCGGGCGGCTTCGTCGGAACGAGCCGCTCGCTCCGCCATCACGGCGCCCCATGAGGTACCGAGGACCGCGAGGGTGGCCGTGATGGCGGCGACGAGCACCAACCGGCTCCGGCGGGGAGATGCTTGCGGATGCCGGCTCCGTCTCGCGACCTCGGCATGCACCGCGCCGACGATCCTCGCCTCGAGATCGGGCGGCGGCTCTTCGAGAGCGACCGAGAACGCGAGGGTGGCGGAGGCGTGCTGGAGCCCACCGGCTTCCTTGCGGCAAGCGGCGCACCAGGCCAGATGGCGATCGACGGGAGCCGCATCGCTTACGTGCAGCGCGCCGAGCGCGTGCTCCGTGAGACGATCCCGCACCGCCGGACAGTTCACAACAGCTCCTTGCCCTCGTTCGCCTTGCGCACCTTGATCATCGCCGAGCGGAGCCGCGTCTTGACCGTGCCGAGCGGGATGCCGTCGCGCTCGGCGATCTCACGCGCCGTCATGCCGCGGAAGTACGAGCGGACCACGAGTCGGCGTTCCGCGGCGGTGAGCGACGACAGCGCGCGGAGCGCGGCATCACGTTCGATCAGCACGGCCTCCTCGTCGAGACCGGGGGCGTCGGGCACCTCGTCGACGAGCACGAGGGTCGGGCGAGATACACCGGTCTCACGCCGGAGACGGTCGACCGCCAGGTTGTGCGCGATCGTCATCAGCCATGTCGAGAGGCGGCCGCGGGTGGGGTCGAAGCGGGCGGCTTTCCGCCACGCCGTGAGGAAGACGTCCTGGGTGAGCTCTTCGGCCGCCTCGCGGGTGCCGAGCAGGCGGTACCCCAACGAATAGATCGGCCGGCCGTACCGCGCGTAGATCGCACGGACGGCGTCGTCGTTGCCGGCGAGGAGCCCTTCCATGAGTTGTTGTTCCTCTTTCGGGAGGAGCGGTCCGTCGTTGCGAGCCTGCACGCGGTGTTCCTTCCGGTATACGGAGCCCCGGAGGGTCGTGGCTTGCGAACCTCCGCCGTATGACGCGATGCGCCCATCGTACCCCGGCGCGATCTCTGCACGAGGTTCGCATGCGGACTAGGCTCGGTTCGCGTGGTGCGCGAGGGAGAACCGGATGGCAACATGTGGCGAATCCATGACACACCGATGATCACGACGAGCAGCCACCCGGCCAGACGCACGCTCGCGGTGGCACTGACCGTCATCGGGCTCGTCGGAACGATCGCCGCCTCCGCCCGTGCGCAGGATGCCTCGGTCGTCCGCATGCGGCTCGACGGCATCGTCGATCCGTTCGTCGCCGATCATCTGCGCAACGGCATCGCGCACGCGGCCGACTCCGGCGCCGCCGCCGTGCTGATCCAGATCGACACGCCAGGCGGGCTGTTGTCGTCGACGCGGCAGATCACCGAGGCGATCCTCAACTCCCCGGTGCCGGTGATCTGCTACGTCGCCCCCTCGGGGGCTCGGGCCGCGTCCGCCGGGTCGTTCGTGCTGATGTCGTGCCACGTCGCGGCGATGGCCCCCGGAACCAACGTCGGCGCCGCGACCCCGGTCGGCCTCGACGGAGCCGTGGGGTCCGAGAAAGCCGTGAACGACGCCGCCGCGTCGATGCGCGCGATCGCCGAACAGCACGGACGCAACGCCGACGTGGCCGCTTCGTTCGTGACCGACGCCGTGAGCATCAGCGCCGAGCAGGCGTTGCAGGATGACGTCGTCGACCTCGTCGCGCCGAGCACGGACGCGTTGCTCGCCGAGATCGACGGCTCGACCGTGACGCTCGCCGACGACTCGCGTGCCACGCTCGCGACCGCCGGCGCTGACCTCGTCGATCGTTCGATGGGTGGGTTCGTCGGCTTCCTGCACGTGCTGCTCGACCCCACCCTCGCGTTCATCTTCTTCTGGCTGGGCCTCGGGCTCATCGTGCTCGAGCTGCTCGTGCCGGGTCACATCTTCTCGGGCACGCTCGGCACGGCGATGCTGATCCTCGCGATCGTGTCGTTCGGCGCGCTTCCCGTGCAGCTGATCGGCATCGTGCTGCTCGTCGCCGCCGCGGTGTTGATGGTGGTCGAGCTCAACGCTCCGGGCTTCGGGGCGTGGGGCATCGCCGGCACGATCTGCTTGCTGCTCGGCGGGTGGTTCCTCTACGACCGGGCGGGGGGCATCGCCGTCTCCCCCGTGGCGCTCGTGGTGGTTGCCGCCGCGGTCGGCCTGTTCTTCGCGGTCGTGCTCCGCAAGGTCCTGAGCGTCCGTCGCATGGCGCCCGCCCAGGGGATCGAGACCATCGTCGGTCGTGGCGGCGTCGCGATCGGCGCAGGGCTCAACCCCGAAGGCATCGTGCGTGTCTCCTCGGAAGAGTGGCGCGCCACCTCGGCCGACGGTTCTGCGATCCAGGCCGGCGCGCCGGTCAGGGTCACCCGCCTCGATGGTCTCGTGCTGACCGTCGAACGCGACGAGCCCCAGCACGAGGCGGCCGCATCGCCGGCTGCCGACGAAGGGAGGCTCCACCGATGAACGTCAGTCCCGCCCTGATCGTGCTGGTCGTCGCCCTCGGCCTGGTCGTGCTCTTCCTCGCCAAGGCGATCCGCATCGTGCCGGAGTACCAGCGCTTGGTGGTCTTCCGCCTCGGCCGGTTGATCGGTCAGAAGGGTCCGGGGCTCATCATCCTGATCCCCTTCATCGACAAGGGCATCACCGTCGACCTGCGCGAGTTCTACCTGGAGATCCCCCGGCAGGACTCGATCACCAAGGACAACGCGCCGATCGCCGTCGACTTCGTCATGTTCTACAAGGTCATGGACGCCCAGACGTCGGTGGTGCAGGTCGGCAACTTCGCCGGAGCCGCCCTGAACATCGCCTCGACCACGCTCCGCGCCGTGATCGGCGACATCCCGCTCGACGACATGCTCGCCAAGCGCGACGAGATCAACACGCTGCTGCGCATCAAGCTCGACGAGGTCACCGAGCGGTGGGGCGTGAAGGTCACCAACGTCGAGATCCGCGAGATCATCCCGCCGGCTGCCGTGCAGGAAGCGATGACCCGCCAGATGTCGGCCGAGCGTACGCGGCGCGCCGTCGTCACCGAGGCCGACGGTCAGAAGGCTGCGGCGATCACCGTCGCCGAAGGCAACAAGGAAGCCGCGATCCTGAACGCCGAGGGATCGAAGCAGTCCGCGATCCTCACCGCCGAGGGCGAGCGCCAGGCCGCGATCCTGCGAGCGGAGGGTTTCGCGCTGGCGCTGCACACGATCAACGAGCAGGCCGCGGGCGCCGACGCCAAGACGATGAAGCTGCAGTACCTCGACGCCCTGAAGACCCTCGGCGTCTCGCCGTCGTCCAAGATCGTCGTCCCGATGGAGCTCTCGAGCCTCGTCTCGGGGTTCACCGCGGCGGCCGAGGCCGCCTCGGCGAACGGCTCGGCGGACCCGGTCACCTAGCGTGTTGTTCGGGTATCCCGCGGACCCGAGCTCATCCGAGCCTCGCAGCCCTGCGACTTCGGTTCTCAGTGCGTGGCCGATCCGCTCGTGTGGCACCATCTTCACCGAGCCCTCGACACCGTGCCGTGTCGACTCCGTCTGCGCGCAGTCGACCTGACGCTCGAGCCACCGACCGTCCGGATCGAT
>DASVGA010000362.1:0-2047 GCA_036379795.1 Actinomycetota bacterium
CCGCGGGTCCCTCTCGCCTTGCCGATCGAGATCGGTCAGTCTTCGCTCTCGACCTCGTCGACCTCGTCGTCGGAGTCGCTGCCGCTGTGCCCCGAGTTGTCCGAGTCGTCGTCGGTCTCGGGCTCGTCGTCCGAGCCGCCTCCGCCGTGACCCGAGTCGTCCGAGTCGTCGTCGGCTTCGTCGTCGGAGCCGCCGCCGGGACCCGAGTTGTCGTTCTCGTCGGCCTCGTCGTTCTCGTCGGTCTCGTCCACGTCGCCGGCTTCGTCTTCGACATCGGCCTCGTCGGCCTCATCGACGTTGTCGACCTCGTCCACGTCGCCGGCTTCCTCGACGTCACCGTCATCGGTGCCCGGGATGTCGAGGCCGACCGCGCCGCCGGCATCGGCGACCGCGTTCTGCAGGGGGTCGGGCAGGACCTGGGCGTAGGCCAGGCCTCCCATGAGCGTGAAGACGGCCACGAGCGGCGCCATCACCTTGGCGATCAGTTTCACCATCGGAATGCTCCTTCGCATCGGTAGCCCGGACACCTGCCGTGCAGGCCCGTGGGCGTTGCTGACCGGCCTCGCGACCGGGTCGCCCTTGTCGGCGAGGAGGCGGGACGATTCCGACATCATGGCGGCGACGTGCAGTTCCTCGGCTCCGGGGCTCGGGGCCGGCATCACCAGCAGGTCGTCGACGAAGACCGCGAGCTCGGGAAGCAGCTCCCGCGTCTCGGCGGAGCCCTCGAGCAGCCGCTCGAGCTCGTCGCCTTCGTCGTATCGGTTCGTACCCATCTCGTTCGGTGAAACGTCGTCGGGGCTCAAAGGGTCACGCTCCCTTCGACCATCCTGGTTCGGATCGACGCGATCGCGCGAGCCTGCAGCATCTTCACGGCGCCGGGTCGCCGGCCGAGCACCTCGGCGATCTCGTCGATCGTGAGCCGGCCGATCACGCGGAGCAGCATCACGTCGCGCTGGTCGGGCGTGAGCATCTCGAGCGTCGACCGGACGCGCTCGATGGACAGGCTCGCGAGGGCATCGTCCTCGACGTCACCCACAGGACCCGCAGTCGCCAGCCGTTCGTGCTCGACGGGCTGTTCGGGGCGCCGCACCGCACGGCGCGCCTCGTCGATCAGATGGTTCCGCGCGATCGCGAGCACCCACGTGTGGAAGGCTCGCTCGTCGCCCGAGAACGAGTCGAGCTTGCGCACGACCTTGCAGAAGACCTCGCCGACGGCGTCGTCGGGATCGGCCGCGCCACGGGCCCGAACGAATCCGGCGACGGCGGGCGCCGTCTCCCGGTAGAGCTCGCGCCACGCCCACTCAGCGCCTACCGCGGCGGCGCCGAGCACACGGTCGAACGCCTCACCGAGCGGCATCGAGCATCCTTCGCATGGCGTCGGTATCGGTCGTTCACCCCATGGGGCGCATCAGCCGTTGGTCGCAAAGGCGGCTCCCACCTGGGTGAACCCGTGCCGATCCCGCGGGGCCTTCGGGCGAAATGGTGGCTCGCGCCGATGGGCGCTCAACCGGCGGCAGCGCGGTACCGCTCGTTGAAGACGAACGCCCATCCGGGGTCGTAGTTGGCGTGCAGGTCCCGGCCGGCTTCCTCGCCGAGGCGATCCCAGTTGCGGTGCACGAGTCGCACGTCGCAGCGTCCGTCGCCGGCCGCCGTGAACGTCACCTCGACCTCGGTGTAGGGGCGCTGCTCGAAGCTCGGGTTCCAATCGAAGACGACCCGGTTCGGCGGATCCCATGTGGTCACGACGCCCCAGTCGGCCTCGACGCCCGTCGAGAGCACCTCGTAGAGGCGGCCGCCCTCGCGTTCCTCGAGCACGAGTCGCTCGGTCTTCTCGCCGGCGTCGGAGTCGGCGAGGCCGTGGGTGTCGAGCGGCCACCACGAGCCCATCTCGGTGGTGAACAGTCGGAACGCGTCGTCGGGCGCACGCCCCACCGTGATGCGCTTGTCGATCGGCTCGATCATCGTCGTCTCCTTCCATCGCGATCGGGGCGGGATCGGGACTCGTCGGCCGGATCGTCGGCGGCGTTCGCGAACGCCGCGAGCGCGT
>DASVGA010000363.1:0-2766 GCA_036379795.1 Actinomycetota bacterium
CGGTGAACGACCCCGAGACGCCGAGCAACAGGAACGCCACACCGGTGCCGAGGAGACCGATCACCACCGAGAGCCGCCGGCTCACCGTGTCGGCCACGATCCCCGTCGGCACCTCGAAGAGCAGGTACGTGCCTTCGAGCACCGTGCCCATGAGCAAGAGCTGCAGCGGACCGAGATCGAGCTCCACGATCAGGAAGACGCTGAACAGCACCGAGAGCAGGTGGAAGGAGAACCCCTCGCCGACCGCATAGACGAGGTAGGTGGTCTCGGGCCGGAGTCGTCGCACGGCGAAGCAGCCTACGCGGGTAGACGCTCAGCCGTCGGTGGCGATGTGGGAGCATCGCATGCGTGAACGCGGTCCTGGATCCCGCGCCCGACGACCGGCCCTTCGCCGTCGTCGACATCGGTTCGAACTCGGGACGCATGGTCGTGTTCCGGCTCCGGCAGGGGGAGCACCTCGATGTGATCGAGGACGCTCGTGCTCCGCTTCGGCTCGCGCGTGAGCTCGGGGGGTCGGGCGAGCTCGGTCCCGAGGCGATCGAGCGCACGCTGGAGGCGCTGCGCGACTTCGTTGCGATCGCGCGAGGCGCCGGTGCATCGCAGATGATCGCTGTTGCGACCTCGGCTGTGCGCGAGGCCACCGACGGACCCGAGCTCATCGACAAAGCGCACCGTCTCGGCGTGCCGCTCCAGACGATCGACGGCGATCAGGAGGCGAGCCTCGGATTCTTCGGCGCCGTGCACGACCTGCCCGTGACGAGCGGGTTCACCTTCGATGTGGGAGGCGGAAGCGCCGAGGTCTCGTCGTTCCAAGACCGACGCCTCCTGCGCTCGTGGACGATGCCGCTCGGGTCGCTGCGGGTAAGCGACGCCTTCCTCACGTCGGACCCTCCACACGAAGACGAGCTCCGTGATCTGAAGAAGGCGGTGAAGGCGGCGCTGACCGAAGCGGGGATCACCGAACTTGCGAGGCACGAGCATCTCGTCGGCATCGGCGGCACCGTGCGCAACCTCGCGAAGATCGATCTGCGTCGCACCGACCACCCCCTGCCGGTCCTGCACGGCTACCGCATCGCCCAGAAGCGGCTCACCGCTCTCGTCGAGGACCTCGCGGGACGCACGATGAAGCGCCGCGCCCAGGTCCCGGGCTTGAACCCCGACCGCGCCGACACGATCGTCGGGGGAGCGGTGGTGATCCAGGGCATCGCGAAGCACCTCGGGGCATCGGAGATCGTGGTCTCGAGCCGAGGACTGCGGGAAGGGCTCGCGCTCGCGACCAGCGGCGCCACGGCGCCGTCGCCCACGTGGGTCAGGTCGATCTCGGTCGCGACCCTCGCAGCGCGATTCCGCACCTGGAACGCCGCCGCGGCCGAGCGCAGGACGAGCCTCGCCGCCGAGCTGCTGGCCGCGCTGGATCCGTCGGCGTCGTCACGGCTCCGCGAGATGCTGGCGCACGCGGCGACGCTGCTCGACATCGGACGGGCGATCGACTACTACGACCGCTTCCGGCATGCAGCGAACATCGTGATCGCGGCCGACCTCGCGGGGTTCTCCCACGCCGACCTCGGCGCGCTCACCGCGATCCTTCGACAGGCCGACGACGACACCCGGCTCGGACCCTACGCGAGGCTCGTGCCCGACGCCGATCGGGCGGCCGTCCTGCAAGCCGCGACCGTGCTCACGCTCGCCGACGAGCTGAACCGCCGTATCGTCCCCGGTGCCCCGGCACCGATCTCCGGCAACTGGATGCGCAACGGGTTCGAGGTCGTGGCACCCGTGCCGGGCGGCTGGCGCCCACGAGGCGTGGCTCGTCGGTTTCGGTCCGTGTTCGGCGGGGACCTCCTCGTCGTGGCCAACGACTCCGGTCCGGTGCTCGCCCCCGCGCTCGAGCCCGACTAACATCGCGCGACGAGGGGGCGGGGCCGCCTGCCGGAAGGTTCCGAAGGTGCCGCGGATGCCGTGAGTCTGAACGTCTTCATCTCGGTCGACATGGAAGGCATCGCGGGCATCACGACCCTTCGACAGACCGTGCGTGGCACCGACGACTACCCGTGGGGCCGCGAGATCATGACCGACGAGGCGAACGCCGCCATCGCGGGCGCGTGCGATTCCGGCGCGCGCAAGGTGGTGGTGAGCGACTCGCACGGCGACATGGGGAACCTGCTCCCCCACAAGATCGACGAACGTGCCGAGCTCGTGCAAGGAACGCCGAAGGTCCCGTTCAGCATGATGACCGGCATCGACGACGACATGAGCTGCGCGCTCTTCGTCGGCTACCACGCCGGCGCCGGTACTGCAGATGCGATCCTCGCTCACACCTATACCTGGTTCATCGCCGATCTGCGCGTGAACGGCGAGTCGTGGAACGAGACCCATCTCAACGCGGCGCTCGCAGGCACGTTCGGGGTCCCCGTCGGGTTCGTCGCGGGCGACCGAGCGTGCTGCGACCAGGCCAAGGAGCGTCTCCCCTGGGTCAAGACCGTCGCCGTGAAGGAAGCCTTCGGTGACCGCGTGGGGCGAACGCTGTCTCCCGCCAGAGCGCAGGCGGCGATCAGGGGCATGGTCCGCGATGTGGTCAAGAACTGCGACCAGCTGGATGTCTACAGCCCTGAGGGTCCCTACGCGCTGGAGGTCGACCTCGTGAACACCGCGGTGGCCGACCTGTGCGCGCTCTCGCCGGGCACCGATCGCACCGGACCTCGAACCGTGCGGTTCGAAGGTGCCGACGTCCGCACGATCTACCGGTGCCTGCTCACGTGGATGCAC
>DASVGA010000364.1:0-4589 GCA_036379795.1 Actinomycetota bacterium
CAGGTATCCGATCTGCCCTTGGCTCTCGGCCCCGCACACGTCGAGCGGCATCGGGTGCACCGACGCCGCGGCCGCCTCCTGTTGCAGCAGGATGCGGCCCACCTGCGGCCCGTTGCCGTGCGTGAGGACCACCTGCCATCCCTCGGCGGCGACGTCGGCGACCTTCTCGGCGGCGGCGCGGCACGCCGCGTACATCTCCTCGAACGTGTCGTCGGCGCCGCGCCGGAGCAGGGCGTTGCCACCCAGCGCGACCACGACCCGTTCCATGCGACGGCGCCCGTCCCGTTCCCGCTCGGCTCAGCCGAGCACCGGCGCGAGCACGTCGATGAGCTGCGGCGAGTCGGGGAGCACGTCGAGGTCATAGCGCACGCGGACCGCCGGCTTGCGGATCTCGATCACCCGCCGCAGATCGATGGGCGTGCCGATCACCACGAGGTCGGCATCGACGGCGTCGATGATCTTCTCCATCTCGGCGAGCTGCCCGTCGCTGTAGCCCATGGCCGGGAGCACCGCACCGACGTCGTACTTCTCGAACGTGTCGGCGATCGTGCCGAACGCCCACGGACGGGGGTCCACGATCTGGGCTGCGCCGTTGCGGTGGGCCGCCACCACCCCGGCTCCGATCTTCATGGAACCGTGGGTGAGGGTCGGGCCGTCTTCGATCACGAGCACGCGGGCACCGTCGATCGCGGCGGCGTCGTCGACGCTCACGAGCGAGTTCGCCTTCACGACCGTGGCCGTCGGGTTCACCTCGGCGATGGTCGCGTCGAGCATCGCCACCTGCTCGGGGGTCGCCGAGTCGAGCTTGTTCATGACGATCACGTCGGCGGCTCGCAGGTTCGCCTCACCCGGGTGGTAGGTGAGCTCGTGTCCGGCGCGCAGCGGGTCGACGAGCGTGATCCACACGTCGGGCACGTAGAACGGCAAGTCGTTGTTGCCACCGTCCCAGACCAGCACGTCGGCCTCGGCCTGGGCCTGCTCGAGGATCGCCCCGTAGTCGACGCCCGCGTAGATCACGGTTCCGCTCGCGATGTGCGGCTCGTACTCCTCCCGCTCCTCGATCGTGGTCTCGTAGCGATCCAGATCCTCGAGGCTCGCGTAGCGCTGCACCCGCTGGGCCACCAGGTCGCCGTAGGGCATCGGATGACGCACCGCGACCACGCGCTTGCCCGCGTCCTTCAGCGTGCCGGCGATGGCCCTGGTCGTCTGGCTCTTGCCGACGCCCGTGCGAACGGCCGTGACCGCCACGGTGGGCACGGTCGCCCTGATCATCGTGTCGCGCGGTCCCAGCAGCGAGAAGTTGGCGCCGGCCGCGAGCACCCGGCTCGCCGCGTGCATCACGTGCTCATGGGAGACGTCGGAGTAGCTGAAGACCACGTCGTCGACCTGCAGATCGTCGATCAGCTCCACGAGCTGCGACTCGTCGTAGATGGCGATGCCGTCGGGGTAGTTCTGCCCCGCGATCTCGGCTGGATACCGCCGGTCGTCGATGAACGGGATCTGGGTCGCGGTGAACGCCACGACCTCGGTGCTCTCGTCGTCTCGGTACACGGTGTTGAAGTTGTGGAAGTCGCGACCCGCGGCTCCCATGATGAGGACTCGGCGCTTCGCCATGACGAACTCCCTTCGGCCACCTGGCCCGATGCGTCGGAGTGTGTGATGCGCGGAGGCGTCGCGCCTTCGGGGCCTTCGCGCCTCGCGCGCAGCCCCCGCTCTTCATCGCGGAGCCTACCCCAGGTGGACCCCGCGAGTCAGGGGTCGAGCGACCGCTCGCTCACGCGTTCAGGGAGTGCCATCGGGCTTCCTCGATCGTGCCGAAAGGCCGGGCGAAATGCGGAACACCCACCACCCAGCGGCGAGCAGCCGCCTCGGTCAGCACACGCCGGCGGGAGGCCGCACCCAGCTCGGGGTCGACGTCGTGGCTCGATGGCCACCCCGCGTGCTCGGCCTGCACCGGCAGGTGGAGCAGATCGCCGGTGAGCACCGCCTGCCCGTCGAGCACCACGCTGCGATGGCCCGGGGTGTGGCCGGGCGTGTGCACGACCGCGATGCCCGGCGCGAGCTCCCGGTCCGCGGGATCGCCGTCGAGCAGGCCGGCCTCGCGGACGCGCACGAGGTCGTCTGCCGCCGAGTAGTCGGCCGGGTTGCGCTCGGCCAGGAAGTACGCGAAGTCGTCCTCGTGCAGCACGTAACGCGCGTTCGTGAAGCGTGGACGATCGCCGCGCCACGCGCCGCCGGCATGGTCGGCGTGCAGGTGGGTCAACACCACGAGATCGACGTCGTCCGGCTCGACGCCGGCGGCCGCGAACGCATGTTCGGCCGAGTGGTCGCCGGCCTCCGCCCACGGCCGGTACGGGGGGAAGGTTCCCGTCCCCGTATCGACCAACGCGAGGAACCGCGGCGCGCGCACGACGAACGCGTGCACGTGCCATGCCCACGCCGCGGGCTCGACGAACGCCCAGGGATACCTGGCCCGCTCGGCCGCCCAGTCGACCTCCTGACCCGGACACTCGTCGGCGAGATCGAGGGCGGCGTACCCCTGGCAGACGACGCCGATCTCGAATCGACCGATGCGCAGCGGCTCGACATGCGTCACAGGGCAAGCCTACGGTCGCGTGACGGACAGGAGTGGTCAGTGCGGGTCGAGATCACCCGGCACGTCGACGTCGCGCATGGTCGCCCTCGTGGGGTCGAGCGCCGTCCAGGTCGGTTCGTCGATCACGGCGAGCCGCAACGCCTGCAGCCACACACGGAGCGACCGCTCCCCCCCGTGCAACAGGGCGTGGGCCGCGTCGCGCGAGGCTCGGGTCCTCACCACGACGGGGAGCGGCCGGAACCGATCGTCATGCTGCAGCGCCACGGCATCGACCTCGGCCTGCAACGCGACCTCGAGCATGTGGAACACGACGGCCGTCGAGAGCTCCGGCATGTCACCGCCCGCGATCACCGTCAGGTCGCGATCCACCGCCGCCAGCCCCGCCGCCGCGCCGGCGAGGGGGCCCTCGCCCTCCCGCGCGTCGCGGGCGAACCGGACCGGAGCGCCGGGAGGCATCGTCGGCTCCGAGACGCCCGGCGCGATCGTTACGACCACATCGCCGGTGATCTCGGCGAGCCGCAGCACGGCGTGGTGCAGGAGCGGCATGCCGCCGTAGACGGCGGCGAGCTTGTCGGCCTCGCCGAACCGGCGAGAACTCCCGCCGGCGAGCACCAAGCCGGTCGCGATCGCGGTCGTCTCGGGCAGACTAGACAGTGCGGCCGGGCCTCGAGCGACGGCGCGTGGGATCGTCTTCCTTGCGCGACTGCACGTACGCGAAGCCGAAGCGCCCCTTGATGCACAGGTGGCCACCCGTCACGGAATGGTCGGCGGGGCTCGTGACCTTCACGATCTCGTTGTCCTGCACGTGCAGCTCGAGTTCACAGCCGACCCCGCAGTAGGGGCAGATCGTGTTCGTGACCGTCTGCTCCGGCTCGTTCCAGGTGCCCTCTTCACGCATCTCGTGCTCGCTCGTGAACATCAGCGCGCCGGTCGGACACACGCCGATGCAGTTGCCGCAGTACACGCACGCCGACTCGTCGAGCGGCACGGCGTACTCGGTCGAGATACGCGCGTCGAACCCGCGCCCGGCGACGGCGATCGCGAACGTGTTCTGCGCGTCGACCCCGCACGCCTCGACGCACTTGTAGCACAGGATGCAACGCGAGTAGTCGCGCACGTACAGCTCGTTGTCGATCTTCACCGGCTGGAACACGCCCTCGGCCACGGTCGGATCCTCGGGCTCGTGGTGGTGGCCGGGCTCACGCGCGTCGCGCTCCCCCGCCGGCAGCTCGGACATCACGGCGCCGAACCGTTCCGGGTGCACCTCGTACTCCTGCATCCAGCGATGCACGTCGGCGCTCGTGAGGTCCATCTCGACGCTCGAGGCCAGCAGCTCCATGACGAGGGTTCGCGAGCGGCGCACGCGCTCGGTGTCGGTCGTGACCGTCATGCCGTCCTCGGCCATACGGCTGCAGGCCGGCACGAGGGTTCGGGCTCCCTCCACCTCGACGACGCAGACCCGGCAGGCGTTGACGGGCGTCAGGTTGTCGGCGAAACAGAGCGTGGGGGTGTCGACCCCTTGGGCGCGGCACGCGTCGAGGATCGTCGAGCCTTCGGGCACGCGCGACTCCACCCCGTCGACGGTGATCGTGAGCAGGCGGCGGGGCGGCTCGAGCGGCACGGCTGTGGCCATCTACGACTCCTGGTCCTCGGTCGGGGTGGGAACGTCGCCGCCGGTGACCACATCGCTCGCATCGCCGCCGAACACGCCGAGCGAGGCGATCGCCGACTGCACCGCGTTGGCAGCGGTCTGGCCGAGCCCGCAGATCGACGCGTCGCGCATCACCTGGGCGACGTCCTCGAGCAGCACGAGCTCGTCGTCGCGCGAGCCGAGGGTGCGGCCCTGCACGAGCCGGTGGAGCGCCTCTTCCTGCCGGACGGTGCCGACACGGCACGGCACGCACTGACCGCACGACTCATCGCGGAAGAAGCGCGCGATGCGCAGACACGCGTCGGTCAGATCGGCGTGCTCGTCGAAGAGCATCACGACGCC
>DASVGA010000365.1:0-6158 GCA_036379795.1 Actinomycetota bacterium
GTCGGGGAAGCCGAGATCGCCGCTCCGGTCTTCGACGACCTGGGCCACTCGGTGGGCGCGATCGGTGTGGTGGGTCCGGTCGAGCGGCTCGTGCCCGATGGGCGGCCATCGCCGGCGGTGCTCGGATCGGTTCGGGAGACCTCCCGGGGTCTGTCACGCGACATGGGCGCCGGTCGAACCAGGTCGAGGCAAAGAGGCAGCGGGCCATAGGGGCTGCCCCGGCTGTCGCGGTACGCATGTCGGGCGGCGATAGGGTGTGCTCCGCATGGGAAGGCCACCGCCGCGCGTCACCGTCGACGACTACCTCGAACCTGCTCGTGCGGCGCTGCCGGCCGACGTCTGGGACTACTACGAGGGCGGCGCCGGTGACGAGTGGACGCTCGCGGAGAACCGCCGCGCGTTCGACCGGTGGATGCTCAAGCCTCGGTTCCTGCGAGCGAGTGGGAACCCCGAGACGTCGACGACGCTCCTCGGCCACGAGCTGCGCTTCCCGGTGCTCGTCGCGCCGTGGGCCTACCAGCGCCTCGCCCATCCCGACGGTGAGCTCGCCACGGCTCGCGCAGCGGCGGCGGCGGGCACCCTGATGGTCGTGTCGTCGACCACCGAGTCCTACCTCGAGAACGTAGCCGCGGCGAGCGATGGTCCCAAGTGGTGGCAGCTCTACGTGGCCGAGGATCGAGCGTTCACCGTCGCGATGCTGGAACGGGTCGTCGCGGCCGGGTACGAGGCGATCTGTTGGACGGTCGACTTCCCGGTGAACGGGCTGCGGCATCGCGACACCCGCAGTGGCTTCGTGATGCCGGTCGGCATCGGTGAGAGCGACTACATCTTCGATCCCGCGCTCTCGTGGGACGACCTCGCGTGGATCCGCGATCACGCGCCAGGCTTGCCGGTCGTGGTGAAGGGTCTGCTCACATCTGACGACGCTGAGCTCGCGGTGGAAGCGGGCGCCGACGCGATCGTTGTGTCGAACCACGGTGGCCGCCAGCTCGATCGTTCGCCGGCGACGCTCGACGCCCTGCCCGAGATCGTAGAGCGGGTCGCGGGCCGCATCCCGGTGCTCATGGACGGCGGCGTGCGCCGGGGCACCGACGTGCTCACGGCGATGGCCCTGGGGGCCGACGCGGTGCTGGTGGCACGTCCGACGATCTGGGGCCTCGCCGCCGACGGGCAAGCGGGTGTGGCCGGCGTGCTCGCGATCCTGCACGCGGAGTTCTCGAACGCGATGGCGCTCACGGGCTGCCGCACCGTCGACGAGATCGACGGTGCGCTCGTCTCGCGGGCACCCTGACCGGTTGACCCGGTCCCGACGTTCGGCCGATGACGTGTGAGCGTGGCGTTTGACACCCTGTCGGCATGAGCGGATACGACCTGCACACGCACTCGACCTTCAGCGACGGTACCGAATCGCCCGCGCACAACGTGAACCTGGCGCGCGATCGCGGCGTCGCCGGCATCGGTATCACCGATCACGACACCTTCGCCGGGCTCGACGAGGCCGTCTCGGCGGGCGCGGAGGCGGGCGTCGACGTCGTTCCCGGCATCGAGTTCTCGGCCGAGTACGACGGTGCGAGCCTCCACGTGCTCGGCTACTGGGTCGACCCGGCCCACGAGCCGCTGCGCGAGGAGCTCAAGCGCCTCACCGACACGCGGTTCCGTCGCGGCGAGATGATGATCGCAAAGCTGCAGGAAGCCGGCTACGACATCTCGTTCGACGACGTGCGACGGATCGCCGGCGACGACCTGATCGCCCGTCCGCACGTGGCGCAGGCCATGGTCGAGGCAGGCATCGTCGCGACCGAGAAGGAAGCCTTCGATCGCTACATCGCCGACGGCGGCGTGGCCTACGTGCCCAAGCACGCGCTGCACCCGGTCGACGCACTCCGGCTCATCGCCGACGCCGGCGGTGTCTGCGTGCTCGCTCACCCCGCCATGTGGAAGGGCAACGGTTCCGTGCCCGACGAGTTGATCGAGCAGATGACCGAGGGCGGCATGGTGGGCCTCGAGGTCGACCATCCTGACCACGACGACGCGACCCGGGCGCGCTACCGCGCGATGGCCGAGCGCCTCGATCTGGTGCCGACCGGCTCGAGCGACTGCCACGGCGCCCGCTACGACTACCGCTTGGGCGCCAACACCACGCCGGTCGAGCTGGTCGACGAGCTCAAGCGCCGCGCAGGCCGGTAACCCGACGCGTGTCCGGCGCCCCGATCGAGATGGTCTTCTTCGATATCGGAGGCGTGATGTACGACGACGGCGTGTACGCGCGCTCATGGAGGACCGCGCTGCGTGAGTCGGGCGCGAGCTTCACCGACGAGGAGTTCGATCGGGAGTACACGGAAGCCCGCGCGGCGCAGTCGGAGTCGTTCCGGCGGCGGCTCACGCGACGCTTCCTGGGAAGCGACGAGGATCTCGCGGCGGTGGAAGCCCGCGCCGCTCAGTATTGGGCCTATCCCGCGACCGCGCTCTACCCCGACGTCGTTCCCTGCCTCGAGGAGCTCGAGGGGCGCTTCCGTCTCGGGGTGATCGCGAACCAGCCCTCGTCGGTGCGCGAGGCGATGGAGCGCGACGGGCTCACGCGCTTCTTCGAGGTGTGGGGCGTGAGCGACGACCTCGGCCTGCAGAAGCCCGACCCGAAGCTGTTCTCACACGTGCTGTACACGGCGGGCGTCTCGCCGGCGCGCACGGTGATGATCGGCGATCGCCTCGACTACGACGTGCGTCCGGCCAAAGCCGCGGGCATGCGGGCGGTGTGGGTGCTGCGTGGTGAGGCGCCCGACGAGCCCACGCCGGCTCAGCTCGCCCAGTCCGACGCGTCGGTGAACGAACTCGCCGAGGTTCCCCACCTGCTCGCCTCGTGGTCGTAACGTCGACACATGCACGTGGTGATCGTCGGCGGTGGAGCAGCCGGGTTGAACGCCGCACGGCGCCTGCAGAAGGGGCTGCGGGGGACGGACCATCAGCTCACGCTGATCTCGAGCGAGAACGTCTTCCTGTACCAGTCGCTGCTTCCCGAGGCAGCGGGCGGGACCCTCGAGCCCCGCCACGTGGTGGTGCCCTTGCGATCGGCGCTCCGGCATGCCCGTGTGGTGGTGGGCGAGGTGGAGGCGATCGACACCGAGCACCGCATCCTGCACCTGCGTGGCGTCGACGGACATCGACTGGAGATCGGATACGACCGGCTCGTGCTCACGCCCGGGTCCCGCTCCCGCACGCTTCCTGTGCCGGGACTCGCCCAGCACGGCATCGGGTTCAAGACGCTGGCCGAGGCGATCCTGCTGCGCAACCATGTGCTGTCGCGGCTCGAGGCCGCCTCGCAGCGCCCTCCTCGCGACCCTCGCAGGAGGGCGGCCCTCACGTTCGTGTTCGTCGGCGCCGGGTACGCCGGCGTCGAGGCGCTCGCCGAGCTGGAGGACCTGGCACGGTGGGCGGTGCGGCACATCCCGGAGCTCCGGCCCGAAGAGCTCCGGTGGGTGCTCGTCGAGGCACGTGACTCCATCCTGCCGGAGATCGGTGAGGGACTCGGGGAGTACGCGGCGCGCGAGCTCCGCAGCCGTGATATCGAGATCAAGCTCGGCACTCGCCTCGACTCCGTCGAGGGCGGGGTCGTGGAGCTGAGCGACGGCGAGTCGTTCCCGGCCGAGACGCTCGTCTGGACGGCTGGCGTCAAGCCCGAGCCGCTCGCATCGGCCTCGTCGCTGCCGGTCGACGAGGCCGGCCGGCTGAAGGTCGACGCTGCGTTGCGGGTCGAAGGTCACGAGGGAGTGATCTGGGCCGCCGGCGACGCCGCCGCCGTTCCCGATGTCGTGACCGGGGGGCTCTGCCCGCCGTCGGCTCAGTACGCGACGCGCCAGGGCACGCGGCTCGGCGCGAACGTGCTGGCGGCGATCGCCGGGCGCGAGGAGGAGCCCTTCCGGTACGAGGCGCTCGGATCGCTCTGCTCGCTCGGTCGCTACAAGGGTGTCGCGGTCGTCATGGGGGTGCGGTTGCGCGGGTTCCCGGCGTGGTTCCTCGCCCGCACGTATCACCTGCTGCAGCTGCCGACGCTCAACAGGAAGGTGCGCGTCGTGCTCGACTGGACGCTCTCGCTGTTCTTCCCACGCGACGTGGCGGCGCTGGGGTCGCTGCACGACCCGACGCAGGCGTTCGAGCGCGCGTCGAGGGAGTGACCTGCGCCCTCAGGCGCCCTTGCGGCGCTGCCGCTGCAGCTCGCTCGCGGCCTGCAGCGCCTTGTGACTGCTCGCGATGTCGGGCATCTCGTGTCCGCTGGCGAGCTCGTCGGCCGCCCATCGCGTGAGGTCGCGGATCGACACGATGCCGACGACCTTGCCGCGGTCGACCACCGGAAGGTGCCGGATGTTGCGCGCCACCATGTGCTCGGCGGCGTCGGCGAGCGTCATCTTCGGGCTCACGGTCTCGAGGTCGCGCCTGGTCATGCCGTGCGCGACCTTCACCGAGTGCGGATCGCCGCCGGCCGCCACCAGGTTCACGATGTCGCGCTCGGTCACGATGCCGGCGAGCTTCTTGCCGTCGAGCACGACCACCGACGAGATGCCGTTCGTGCGCATCGTCTTCGCGACGTCGGCGAAGGTGTCCTCGGTCTCGGCCGACTTCACGTCGGTGTGCATCACGTCGCCGACCTGCATCGTTGCGCGCCTCCTTGGAAGGAAACCGGGTGCCTCGGGGCGGCCAGCCTACCGCCTCGCGGCCGGCCGGACCTCAGTGGTCGCTGACGCCGGAGAAGTGGAACTCCTCGATCTTCAGGGCCGGCACGCGTGAGGCGCTGAAGAAGAACTCGCTCGCGAGGTGCCCCTCACGCCCGATCATCGACACGCTCGACAGCGCGCCGAGGATCGACTGCGTGAACCGCAGGTTGCGGACCGGTCCGACGATCTCGCCCCCCTCGATCAGGAAGGTGCCGTCACGCGTCATGCCGGTGATCGACGATTCCATGGGATTCACCACGTTGGAGTAGTGGAAGCGGGTCACCAACAGTCCGCGGTCGGTCGAGCGGATCATGTCCTCGACGGTCGCCTCACCGGTCTCCATGAACAGGTGCAGCGGGAGCGGGCCCTCGGGATTCGGCGCGGGAAGGCCGTGTCCGGTCGAGTCGCGGCCGGCTTCCTTGGCGGTTCGCCGGTCGTAGACCGCATCGAGGAACACGCCGTCGCGAACGAGGTCCACCCGCTGCTTCGGCGTTCCCTCGAAGTCGAAGGGCGCGCCGAGCGTGCTCGCGTCGGTCCCGTCGTCCCAGATCGAGATCATCGGCGTGGCGACCTGCTCTCCCTGCTTGCCGCTGAAGCAGGAGCGACCTTCCATATACGAGCGACCGCCGAACCCCACCCAGGCGAGGAAGCCGACCAGGGTCGCGGTGGCGGCGGGCTCGAGCACGACCGCGTAGGTGCCGGCGTCGAGGGGCGCCGGCGAGGCCGACCCCACAGCCTTCTCGACCGCCGCCGTTCCGATCGCGCCGGCGTCGATCTCGTCGGCGGAACCCGCGAAGACCTCCGCGAAACCGCTGCCCCCCTCGGGGCCCGTGACGACGGTCGTGAGCGAGGCCTGCGTCGACGGCGTCCAGCAGAACTGCCCCTCGCTGGTGGCGACGCCGAGCTCCATCGCGATCGTCTCGTACGCGCCCGCCGCCACGCAGCCGGGCGAGCATCGGCCGATCAGCTCGGCCACCGCCTCGGCGCGCACCTCGGGCGAGGCGGATGCGGTGTCGTCGAAGAACCGGTCGACCGCGGCGGGTTCGGCCTCGGGTGCGAGCCCTGGCCACATCGGGTCGGCGGCGACGACGTCCGCCATCTCCAGCGCGCTTCGCGCCGCCGCAGCCGCCCCCTCGGGAGAGGCGTCGTTCGAGGCCGCCACGCCGACGTGTCCCGCTTTGGCCACGCGCACCCGAAGGCCGGTGTCCTCGCGGCTGATGCTCTGATGGATCTCGGAGTTGGCGAACCGGGTGAGTCCGCCCCACTCGTGCATGAGCACGACCTCGACGTCGTCGGCGCCCTCGACCGAGAGCGCGCCGTCGGCGACGCGCCGGAACTCGTCGGCGCCGAGCACGCCGGCGCCCGACGCGCCCTCGCCCGCGCTCACGATCGCACCCCCACCTGCACGTTGCGGAACCGGGCGGGCGACGCGCCGTGGCCGACGCGCCCGAC
>DASVGA010000366.1:0-4034 GCA_036379795.1 Actinomycetota bacterium
ACATGGCGAGACGCTAGCCCACCGGTGCGCCACAACGCAAATCGCTGAGCGCGCATATGCTGCTCGAACCGGGATCGACCAGGAGACCGCTCGTGACGATGCGTCGCACCATCGCAACGATGACCATGGCCGTGCTGCTCACCCTCGCCGCCGCCGGGCCGGTCGCGGTGGTCACGATCCGCGGAGACGGAACACGATGGAGGCCGTCGAGCGTTGACATCGCCCGCGGCGACCGCGTGCGGTGGCGAGCCGTGCTGGGAAACCACAACGTGCGCGCCTGGGGAGGCAACTGGACCTACTTCCGCACCATCAACCAGGGTGAGTCGGTCGCGAGACGATTCCGCACACGAGGGACGTTCCGCTTCTTCTGCACGATCCACGGCGACGTGGTCGCCGGCCAGTGCAGCGGCATGTGCGGCCGCGTTCTAGTCTAGCGTGGACTAGTCGATCAGAGGATCGGCAGGTAGCGCTCGAGCTCGAACGGGCTCACGTACGCCTTGAACGCGTCCCACTCTTCGCGCTTGTTCCTGATCAGGAACTCGTGCACGTGAACACCGAGCGCATCGCGGAGCACCTCTGAGTGCTCGGCGAGGCGGATCGCTTCGAGCAGGTCCTCCGGAAGCGAGACGATGCCGGCCGTCTCGCGTTCGACCTCGCTCATCTCGTAGATGTTGTTGCTCGCCTCGGGCGGAAGCTCGTACTCGCCCTCGATGCCGGCGAGCCCCGCGGCGAGCATCGCGGCGAACGCGAGGTAGGGGTTGCAGGCCGGGTCGGGCGAGCGGTACTCGATGCGCGTGGCTTCTTCCTTGCCGGGCTTGTACTGGGGAACGCGCACGAGCGCCGAGCGGTTGCGCCGTGCCCAGCACACGTAGACCGGCGCCTCGTACCCAGGGACCAGGCGCTTGTAGGAGTTCACCCACTGGTTCGTGAGCAAGGTGATCTCGGGACCGTGGCGCAGCAGGCCGGCGATGTATCGCTTGGCGGTCTTCGACAGGTGGTACTCGTCGGCGCCGTCGAAGAAGGCGTTGCGATCGCCCTCGAACAGCGACTGGTGGGTGTGCATGCCCGAGCCGTTGACGCCGGCGACCGGCTTCGGCATGAACGTCGCGTAGATGCCGAACTCCTGCGCGACCTCCTTCACGGTGAGCCGGTAGGTCATGACGCTGTCGGCCATCGTCAGCGCGTCGGCGTAGCGCAGGTCGATCTCGTGCTGGCTCGGCGCGACCTCGTGATGCACGTACTCGACCGGGATGCCCATCGACTCGAGGTACTGCACCGTGCGCTTGCGGTAGTCGGTCGCGACGTCGAGCGGGGTCTCGTCGAAGTAGCCGCCGTGATCGAGGAACGACGGATCGTCGACCGAGCGGAAGTAGAAGTACTCGAGCTCGGGTCCGACGTAGAACGTGAAGCCGAGGTCGCTCGCGCGTTGGAGCTGCCGCTTCAGCACGCCGCGCGGATCGCCGTCGAACGGCACGCCGTCGGGCGTGCGGATGTCGCAGAACATGCGAGCGACGGGGGCTTCGAGCTTCCAGGGGATGATCTGGAACGTCGAGGGATCGGGGGTCGCGACCATGTCGGATTCCTGGATGCGGCTGAACCCCTCGATCGAGGAACCGTCGAATCCCATGCCCTCGGTGAGTGCGCCTTCGAGCTCCTGCGGCGTGATCGTGAACGCCTTGAGGAAGCCGAGCACGTCGGTGAACCAGAGCCTGACGAAACGGATGCCGCGCTCCTCGATCGTGCGCAGCACGTACTCGGCTTCGGCGCTGAGGGTCATGGACGAAGGGTAGAGGCGTCGACGCGATGCTCGGTTACGCAGCCGTAAACTCGCGGCCCATGGTCGAGCGCCGTCGCATCGCTTCCGGGTCGCCGTTCGAGCCCGTCGTCGGCTTCTCTCGGGCGATCGTCGCGGGCCGGCAGGTGCACGTCGCCGGCACCGCTCCCGTGCCCGTCGACGGAGGCGAGGTCGCGCCCGACGCGTACTCGCAGGCTCGGCGATGCCTCGAGATCATCGAGGCGGCCCTCGCCGAAGCCGGCGCCACGGTGCACGACGTCGTGCGTACCCGCATCTTCCTCGTGGACGTCGACGACTGGCAGGACGTGGGGCGCGCACACGGCGAGGTCTTCGGCGACGTGCGACCGGCGAGCACGATGGTGGTCGTCACCGCCCTGCTCGACCCTGCATGGAAGGTCGAGATCGAAGCCGACGCCCTGATCGACGGCTGATCGGCTACGACGGCGTCATCGCGGCTCGCAGGGCGAGTGCGGCGACCTCGACCTTCGTGGCGTCGACGCCGTGTTCGATGCCCATCCCGTCGAGCATCGCGCAGAGCGACTCGGTCGCCAGGTTTCCCGGCGCGCCGGGCGCGAACGGGCACCCGCCGGTGCCGCCGGCAGACGAGTCGTAGATCGAGATCCCGCGCTCGAGCCCGGCGCGCACGTTGTCCAGGGCGCGTCCCCTGGTGTCGTGCAGATGCAGCGCGAGCCGGTCGACCGGCACGTGCGGGAGCAGCTCGTCGCAGACGCGGCGCACGTCGTCGGGCTCGGCCACCCCGATCGTGTCGCCGACCGAGATCTCGTCGCAGCCGAGCTCGAGCAGCGCCGAGCAGACCTGCACGACCCGAGCCGGCTCGACATCGCCCGAGTAGGGGCAGCCGAACGCGGTCGAGACGTACCCACGTCGCCACCAGCCCAGCTCGATCGCGCGGTCGAGCACGGGTTCGAACGCGGCGAGCGACTCCGCGATCGACATGCCGATGTTCTTCTCGGTGAACGCGTCGGATGCCGCCGTGAACACGGCGACGGCGTCGGCTCCGGCCCGCTCGGCTCGGTCGAGTCCTCGCATGTTCGGCACGAGCACCGGGTATCGCACGTCGGGTCGGCGATGCACGCGGGGGAAGACCTCGTCGGCGTCGGCGAGCTGGGGCACCGCCGTGGGGCTCACGAACGAGGTGACCTCGACGACGGGAAGGCCCGCGTCGGCGAGGGCCTCGACGAACGCGACCTTCGCGTCGGTCGGCACGTGGGCGGATTCGTTCTGCAAGCCGTCGCGCGGGCCGACCTCCACGATCCGTACGCGGCTCGGCGTGTCGAGCTTGGGCGACGGTTGCAGCATCGCTTCGGGGTTCGTTAGCTCGATCGTCTCGGGGCTCGTTGTCTGGATCGTCGGCGTCATCGTCATGGTCCGGCCACCTCGATCAACACATCGCCTCGCGCGACGACGGCGCCGGCCGCGACGTTCACCGCGCTCACCGTGCCCGCGGCCGGCGCCACCACCTGCACCTGGATCTTCATCGCTTCGAGCAGCGCCACCACCTGTCCGGCTGCAACCGTATCGCCAACGGCGACGTCCACCCGCAGCACGCTCGCGGGCATGGGCGCGACGAGCGATCCTCCCGGCGGCGTGAGCTCGGCCGGACCCAGGTCGTCGTCGCCGAGCGCGAACGACCAGCCTCGGAACTGCGCGTGGCGGCCGGCGACCGTGACCCCCTCGGCGCCGGCATCAGCGGCATCGCCGTAGGCCGTCCAGGGATCGCCCGCGGCAGGCGCAGGACCGATGCTCCCGGGCAGCTCCGGGACCTGCGGTATCCAGGTGCTCTCGACCCACTCGGTGTCTGCGGAGCCCTCGCGTACCTCGGGCAGGTCGAGCACGTCGAGCAGGAAACCGAGGTTGGTCGCGAGACCGACGATGCGGACTTGATCGAGGGCGGCCCGCACGCGCGCGATCGCCGCAGGACGGTCCTCGTCCCAGGCGATGACCTTGGCGAGCAAGGGGTCGTACCCGAGCCCCACCACGTCGCCCTGTCGCAGCGCGGTGTCGATGCGCACCCCGGGCCAGTGCGGCAGGTCGAGCAGCTCGACGCGTCCTCCGGTCGGCAGGAACCCGCGGGCGGGATCCTCGGCGTACACGCGCGCCTCGATCGCGTGCCCGCGGAGCGAGACATCGCCCTGTGTGACGCGCAGCGGCAGGCCTGCCGCGATCTCCAGCTGCGCGTGCACGAGGTCGATGCCCGTCACCGCCTCGGTCACCGGGT
>DASVGA010000367.1:0-3484 GCA_036379795.1 Actinomycetota bacterium
AGCGGGCGAGCTCGGTCGCCACGTAGACCTCGAGCACGGGCACCTCGAGGTCTCGTCGGACGACCACCGCCCGAACGTCGGCGATCGGAGCCCCGGTGGCCGATCCGGGCGCGAGGGTCGCGGGGTTCCATCCGCTCGCGCGCGCGAGCAGGTCCGGGAGCAGCGGCCCGCACAGGGCGTAGCCGGCGAACAGGTGTGTGGCGTCGGTGACCATCGCGGACGGCCCGGCCGAGGACTCGAGCTTGGGGCGCACGATGTCCTCCGCTCCAGGGGGGGTCAGGATCAGCGCCCATCCGGGGGCGATACGCGCGGTCAGCTCGTCGCCGACCTGGGCCAGGGTCGAGTCGATGTCGCCGCGCAGGTCGATCTTTCCCCGGGGCGTGACATCGACGACCGCCACCACGTCGCGGATCGCCGCGCGCTCGGCCTCGTCGTCGCCGTAGGAGACCGGGATCGACCAGCCTTCCTCGGTCTCGAAGCTCGCGCCGAGGCGCTCGTGCGCGCGAGTGGCGGGCGGACGCCGCACGGGGCCGGTCACGGTCGTCTCCTCGGGTTCACGATCGGAGCCTCTCGCCCTGCGGGTCGTAGAACGGCTCGAGCGCGACCCTGGCCTGCGCGGCCTCCGACCCGAATTGGATCTCGAACGGCGTGCCCTCGTTCGCCCAGCCCACCGGCACCCACGCGAGACCGACGATCGAGCCCACCGCCTCGCTTCGGCGGGCCGAGGTGACCCTGCCGACCCACGTGCCCTCGTGCACGATCGACGCGCCCTCGGGCGGCAGCCACGAGCCCTCGCAGGTGAACCCGACGAGGCGCTCGGCCGGCCCGGCCGCCTCGAGGTCGGCGAGCGACCGCTTGCCGAGGAAGTCGGGCTTGTCGGCCTTGACCATCCACCCGAGTCCCACCTCGTACGGATCGGACTCCGCGTCGGTGTCCTGCCCGATCAGGATGTGCTGCTTCTCGAGGCGGAGGATGCGCTGTGCCTCGAGACCGAACGGCACGATGCCCGCGTCGCGGCCGGCTTCCATGACGGCGGCCCACACGTCGTCGCCGTACATCGACGGGAAGTGCACCTCGAACCCGAGCTCGCCGACGAACCCGATGCGCAGGACCAGCGCGGGAACCCCTGCGACATCGATCTGCGCCGATCCCAGGTAGCCGAGCGCGTCGGCCGAGACGTCGGCGTCGGTGAGGCGTTGCATCACCTCGCGCGCCTTCGGGCCCGCGATGTTCACCGCGGCGAACGCGCCGGTCACGTTCAGCAGGCGCACGTCGAACTGCCAGTCGGCGAGCCACCAGGTCATCCAGCGTTCGAGCGCCCCCGTGTTGCCGCTCGTGACGGTGACGAAGAACTCGTCGTCGGCGACGCGCACCACGGCGCCGTCGTCGACGATCACGCCCTCGTCGTTGAGCATCACCCCGTACCGCACACGGCCCACGGGCTGATCGGCGAACCGGTTGGGGTAGAGCCGCTCGAGCAGCTCGACCGCGCCGGGCCCCGCCACCCGGAACTTGCCGAGCGTGGAGACGTCGATCACACCGACCCTGGTGCGCACGGCGCGCACCTCGTCCTCCGGCGTCGTGAAGTGGTGCGGACGCCGCCAGTCCCCCGCCCACATGATGTCGGCGCCGGCGTCGGTGTGCAGATCATGCATCGTCGTTTCCTTGCGTGGGGTGCGGCGGGTGCCGGCGAGCGTGCCGAGCTCCACCGGGGTCCACGGAGGACGCGAGGTCGTGCGCTTGGTCTCGGCGAAGGTCGAGCCGGTGGCGCGGGCGCAGAGGCGCTGCGAGGGCACCATGCACGACTTGCCCTGGCATGGGCCCATCGTGATCGTCGTGTAGCGCTTCAACAGCTCCATGGAGTCGAAGCCCTCGGCGACCGCCTTCTTCAGTTCCTTGTCGGTCACGTCCATGCACAGACAGGCGAACTGCTTGCCCTCGCTCGAGCCGACCTCGGGCGGCAGCACGACCGGGTCGCCCCGCTCCGCCGCGGCTTCGCGCAGCGCCTCGATGCGCTCGGCGGCCCCGGCGGGCGGCGAACCCTGCGCGATGCCGATCTCGAGGCCGGCCAAGCGCCCCTGCGCGACCGCCGCATCGTGGGTGACCGCGCCTGCGACGGCGCCGACGGCGTAGACCCCTTCGGGCAGGCGCTCCGGCAAGAAGGCTTGGGCGTGCTCGTCGAACGCCACCTCGGCGCCCGACAGCGAGAGCAGGTTCGTGCTGGGCGCGGTGAACCCCGCGAGCACCAGCAGATCGCAGGCGACCGTGGCTCCCGTCGTCGCGCCGGGCGCAGCGATCGTCACACCGGTCACGCGGCGCCGGCCCGCGGCCGCGATCACCGTGACCCCGGCCGCCACACGGTAGCCCTCGCCGGCGGGCGCTTCGGGGCGCAGGTCCACGACCGAGACGGTCGCACCGGCCTCCACGAGGATGCGCGCCGTCTCGTGTCCGGCATCGCTCGATGTCATGACCACGGCCTCGCGCCCGGGCAGCACGCCGAAGCGGTGGATCAACAGCTCCACCGCCGACGACAGCATCACGCCGGGCAGGTCGTTGTTCGCGAAGACCGCCGGCTGCTCGATCGCCCCCGTCGCGACCACGAGATGCCGTGGTCGCACTCGGTACAGCGCACGCGCGCTCGCCGCGGCCACGAGCGGACCCTCGAAGATGCCGAAGGCGGCGGTGCCGGTGAGGATGCGCGCCCCGGCCGACTCGGCCGCAACCCGCAGTGCATCGCCGTCGGTCGCGCGAGAGCCTCGGCGGGTGGAGCCACCGACCTCGAGCCCCTGCTCGAGCACGAGCGTCTCGAGCCCGGCGCCGGCGGCCTCCGCGGCGGCGGCCAGTCCCGCGGCTCCCCCGCCGATCACCAGCACGTCCGGGTGCAGGGTGATGCGCTCTCGTGGCTCGTGGTCCTCCTCGCGCGGAACCTTGCCGAGTCCGGCCTTCGACCTGATGAGCGGCTCGACGAGCGGCCACGCCCACCGCGGATGCTGGAAGACCTTGTAGTAGAAGCCCGGGGGCATCATGAACGAGAAGCGGTCGAGCCATCCGTGGATGTCTCGGTTGACCGAGGGCCACGCGTTCTGCCGCTCGACCTTCATGCCGTCGCGCACCGGCTCGACGCACGTGCGTACGTTGGGAACGCCGTCGACCTGCATCAGGCAGTTCGGGCAGGACCCTGTCATGCAGAACAACCCACGCGGACGGTGGTACTTGAACGAGCGCCCGGTGATGTCGATCCCCGCGGCCGCGAGCGCCGACCCGACCGTGTCACCCTCGACCGCGGACATCTTCTTGCCGTCGAGCGTGAACCGCACCAGGCGCTCTCGGCGGATCGAGACGCCGCCAGCGGCGAGCCGCTCGCTCACGCCATGACCCCCGGCGCCCCCGGCTCGCCCGCCACGCCTGGAGAGACCGCGGCCGGATCGTGCGGACTGCGCTCCTGCCCGGGAAGCCACGTCGCTCGCACCTCGTTGGTCGAAGT
>DASVGA010000368.1:0-3169 GCA_036379795.1 Actinomycetota bacterium
CGTGGATGTCATGCTCGTCTCGTGACCCACCGTGCGCCCCCACGCGCGTGGCGACCTCGCCTCGGCGGGAGCGTCGCGTGAGCGACGTCGCGGCCATCCTCCTCGCCGGCGGTCGTGGCTCGCGCATGGGCGGGGTGCGCAAGCCGCTGCTGGAGATCGGCGGCATCACACTGCTCGACGCCGCGATCACGGCTGCCGCCGACGCCGGCTGCGAGACCATCGTCGCCGTCGGCGACCCCGCGCTCGCCCTCAGCCCTCTCGCCCGCTCGATCGTCTGGACGCGCGAGGAGCCTCCGTTCGGCGGTCCGGCGGCCGCGATCGTCGCCGCGCTCCCGCTGGTCGACGCGGCCGCGACCCTGGTGCTGGCATGCGACCTTCCGCGGGTCGCCGAGGCTGTGCGGATGCTTCGGCGCGCGCGCTTCACGGGCGACGGCGTGTGTCTGGACGCCTCCGGCCGGCGGCAGTGGCTGACCGGGATCTACCGCGTCGAGGCTCTGCGGGCGGCGGCCGGCTCGCTGCCGGATGCCGGTCGCGATGTGCCCATGCGGAACATGCTCGACGGTCTGTCGATCACCGCGGTGTCGGCATCCGATGATCTCGTCGCCGACATCGACACGTGGGACGATCTGAACGAAGCCCGAAGGAGGACGCCATGACCGAGCACCTGCCCCCCGAGGCCCTGGACGAGTGGGCCGAAGCGCTGCGGAAGCTGTTCGGGCTCGGCGCCGACGACATCCCGATCCCGGTCATCCTCGACCTCGCCCGGGACGTCGCAGTGGGAGTGGCGCGGCCGGCGGCACCGCTGAGCGCGTTCGTGGCGGGGCTCGTGGCCGGGAGGGCCGGGGGCACGCCGGAGCAGGTCGATCGCACGGTGAGCGAGATCACCTCGCTGGCGCGGGGATGGCGCGACGACGACTGATCAGTTCGTGCGGCGCTCGAGTCGCACGATGATCGACTTCGAGGTGGGCGTTCCGCTCACGTCGGCGACCGAGTCGAGCGGAACGAGGACGTTCGTCTCCGGGTAGTAGGCGGCGGCGTTCCCCCGTGGGGTGGAGTAGGCGACGATGCGGAACTCCTCGGCCCGCCGCTCGCTGCCGTCCCGCCACTCCGAGACCAGGTCGACGATCTCGCCCTCCTGGAAGCCGAGTTGCTGGATGTCCTTCGGGTTGACCATGATCACGCGACGACCTCCGTGGATCCCGCGATAGCGGTCGTCCTTGCCGTAGATCGTGGTGTTGTACTGGTCGTGCGAGCGCAGCGACTGCAGCAGCAGGCGTCCGTGGGGGATGAAGGGGTATTCGAGCGGGTTGGCCGTGAACCGGGCCTTCCCGCTCGCGGTGGCGAAGCTGCGACCGTCGCGGGGACCGTTCGGGAGGAAGAGGGTGCGACCCTTCTCGATCCGGCTCTCGAAGTCCTCGAAGCCGGGGATGACGGCCGCGATGTGCCGGCGGATGAGGGCGTAATCCGCCTCGAGCGCCGACCAGTCGGCCTGCGGAGCCGGCACGGGTCGTCCAGCTGTGTGCTCGGAGACAACTCGGACCGGGTGATCCCGCTCCACGGCCGGCGCATCGGATTGGATGCCGACGTGCTCGGGCTGACCGAAATCGACGTCTACCGCGCTTTCGCCATCGATCTGAGGCTGGAATCGGCTGCCGGCAGTCGATCCGAACAGCAGAGCGCAGATGCGCGAGACGATCGCCACCTCGCTCAGCATGTCGTCGGACGGCGGCACCAGCCGGCCGCGGGAAGCGTGCACCGCGCTCATCGAGTCCTCCACCGTGACACGCTGCTCGCCACCACCGCGCATATCGCGGTCGGTTCGCCCCAGCGTCGGCAGGATGATCGCGCGCCTGCCGGTCATGACGTGCGAGCGGTTCAGCTTCGTCGACACCTGCACGGTCAGATCCACGTTGCCCAGCGCGGCTTCGACGACGTTCGTGTCGGGCGTCGCGGAGACGAAGTTGCCGCCCATCGCCATGAAGACGCGGGTGCGGCCGTCGCGCATCGCACGGATCGCCTCGACCGTGTCGTAGCCGTGTTCGCGAGGGGCTGTGAACCCGAACTCGCGGTCCAGCGCAGCGAGGAAGTGCTCCGACGGCTTCTCGTAGATCCCCATCGTCCGGTCGCCCTGCACGTTCGAGTGCCCGCGCACCGGGCACACGCCCGCGCCCGCGCGTCCGATGTTGCCCTGCAGGAGCAGCACGTTCACGACGTCCCGCAGCGTCGCCACCGCGTGCTTGTGCTGCGTCAGCCCCATGGCCCAGCACACGATGGTGGCTTTGGAGGTGCGGACCCGCTCGGCCACCCGACGCAGCGCCTTCTCGGGCACTCCGGTCGCGGCGACCAGCTCACGCCAGGGCACGGCGGCGACCTCGGCCGCATACTGCGCGAATCCCGTCGTGTGCGCGTCGAGGAACTCGCGATCGAGCACGCCGCCTTCTCGCCCCTCCACCTCGAGCAGGTGCTTGCCGATCGCCTGGAAAAGCGCCTGGTCACCGCCGAGCCGGATCTGCACGAACTCGTCGGCGAGCTTCTTCCCCCCGAGGAGCACGCCCCTCGGCGTCTGCGGATTCTTGTACCGGATCAGCGCGGCCTCAGGCAGCGGGTTCACCGCGACGATCGTGGCCCCGTTGTCCTTGGCCTTCTCGAGCGCGCTCAGCATGCGGGGGTGGTTCGTGCCCGGGTTCTGGCCGGCGACGATCAGCAGATCGGCCTTGTGGATGTCTTCGATCGAGACGGTTCCCTTGCCGATGCCGAGCGTCTCGGTCAGCGCCGAGCCGCTGGACTCGTGGCACATGTTCGAGCAGTCCGGGAGGTTGTTCGTGCCGAGCCCCCGCACCAGCAGCTGGTACAGGAAGGCCGCCTCGTTCGAGGTGCGCCCCGACGTGTAGAAGATCGCCTCGTTCGGATCGTCGAGGCCGCGCAGCGCATCGGCCACTTCGCGCAGGGCGTCATCCCACGTGATCGGCCGGTAGTGCGTCGCACCCTCGTCCAGGATCATCGGGTGCGTGAGCCGGCCCTGTTGACCCAGCCACCAGTCGTCATGGCCGCGCAGCTCATCGATGGAGTGTGCGGCGAAGAACTCCGGAGTGACGCGACGGATCGTCGCCTCCTCGGCGACAGCCTTGGCCCCGTTCTCGCAGAATTCGGCGACGTGGCGCCTGTCCTC
>DASVGA010000369.1:0-3026 GCA_036379795.1 Actinomycetota bacterium
GCACGCGATCTTCATCGACCGCGGCAAGGGGAATCGGCTCTGGGACATCGACCAGAACGAGTACGTGGATTTCCACCTCGGGTACGGGGCGATGGTGGTGGGGCACGCGCACCCGACGATCGTCGAGGCGATCCAGCGCCAGGCCGGGCTCGGCACCCACTTCGCGCAACCGACGAAGCACCTCGACGTGATCGGCGAGAACCTCGCAGAGCGGTTCACGCTTCCGCTGTGGCGCTTCTGCAACTCGGGCACGGAGGCAACGCTCGAGGCCGCGAGGCTCATGCGCGCGAATACCGGACGCGACCTGCTCGTGAAGATCGAGGGCACCTACCACGGCCACCACGACTCGCTGATGTTCTCGGTGGCGCCCGACCCCGCCGACATGGGCCCGCGGGAGCATCCCGCTACGGTGCCGCAGGCGATGGGTCTGCCGCAGGCCTTCGCAGACCTCGTGCGCGTCGTGCCGTTCAACGATCTCGAGGCGGCCAAGAAGATCTTCGCCGAGCACGAGGGCGCGATCGCCGGCATGATCGTCGAGCCCGCCATGATGAACTGCGGCGTGATCCTTCCCGAGCCCGGATACCTGCAGGGGCTCAAGGACCTCTGCCACGCGAACGGCGCCTACCTCGCCTACGACGAGGTCAAGACCGGCGCGACGCTCGCCTACGGCGGCGCGACCGAGGTCTTCGGCGTCGTTCCCGACATCATCTGCCTCGCGAAGGCCATCGGGGGAGGCACGCCCTGCGGCGCGATCGGGGCCACTCGCGAGCTGTACCGTCCGGTGCTCGAGGGCGGCTACGACATGGCGGGAACGTTCAACGGCAACCCGCTCACCATGGCGGCCTCGCAGGCGGCGCTCCTCGAGGTGCTCGTGCCCGAGGCGTACGAGGGGTTCAACCGCATCGACAAGGCGATGAAGGACGGCCTGACATCGGTGATCGAGAGGACCGGGCTGCCGGCTTACGTGAGTGGTGTGGGAGCGAAGGGTTCGGTGATCTACTCGGCCACGCCGGTGCGCGAGTACCGCGACGTGGTCGGAATCGACGAGCGCATCAGCTACCTCGCGTGGCTCTTGCAGCAGAACCGCGGCGTGTTCAAGTCGCCATGGACCAAGCAGGAAACCTGGACGCTCTCGGTCTTCCACACTGAGGACGACGCCGCGCGCTACGTCTCGAACTTCGACGAGTTCGCCACCGCACTGACGACCTGAGCCCTGCCACTCGCCACCTGAGATCGCCGAGGGAGTGAACCCGATGAGCGCTACCGAGACCGCAACCGTGGAGATCGACCTCGACCTCGTCGAGGAGCTGACGAAGCGCGAAGGCGCGGCGCTCGACGAGAAGCATGCTCGCTCGTTGACCTACCGTGAGGAAGCGAAGACTCACCTGCCGGGCGGCGTGTCGTCGTCGTGGCAGACCTGGCCGCCGCACCCGATCTACGTCGACCGCGGCGAGGGCTCGAAGGTCTGGGACATCGACGGCAACGAGTACGTCGACTTCCACAACGGGTACGGCGTCATGGTGATGGGCCACGCGCACCCGAAGATCGTCGAGGCCGTGCGTGACCGCGTGGCCAAGGGGACCCACTTCGCGCAGCCCACAGAGGATGCGCTTCCGGTCGCGGAGCAGCTCGCCGAGCGCACCGGGCTTCCCTACTGGCGGTTCGGCAACTCGGGCACCGAAGCCACGCTCGACGTCGTGCGCATCATGCGCGCCGCGACCGGACGCGACCTGATCGTGAAGATCGAGGGCTCCTACCACGGGCACCACGACGCGCTCATGGTGAGCGTCTTCCCGCCGGAGAGCGCCGCCGGGCCGCGCGAGCATCCGATCTCGGTGCCGCAGACGCCCGGCATGATCCCCGGCACGACCGACTGGGTCGTCTGCGTGCCCTTCAACGACCTCGAGCTCGCGCGTGGCGTCTTCGCCGAGCGGGGAAGCGAGATCGCCGGCATGATCGTCGAGCCGGTCATGACGAACTGCGGTGTGGTGCTGCCCGACGACGGCTACCTGCAGGGTCTGAAGGATCTCTGTCACGCCAACGGCGCGATGTTCGGCTACGACGAGGTGAAGACCGGGTTCACGGTCGCGCGCGGGGGAGCGATCGAGGCCTTCGGCGTCGCACCCGACCTGGTTGCGTTCGCGAAGGCGCTGGGCGCGGGTCTTCCTTGCGGGGCGATCGGGGGCACCGCCGACGCGATGGCCGGCGTGATCTCGGGTGACATCGAGCAGGTCGGCACGTTCAACGGGAACCCGCTCACGATGGCCGCGGCCAAGGTGAACCTCGAGGAGGTGCTCACGCCGGCCGCCTACGAGCGGCTCGACGAGCTCAACACGATGCTGCACCGGTGCGAGGACGTGATCGCGACCTACCGGCTGCCCGCCTCGATGAAGACGCTAGGGGCCAAAGGCTCGATCGACTGGAGCCCGACGCCGATCCACGAGTACCGCGACCTGTGGAAGATCGATGACCGCGTGCCGCAGCTCGCCTGGCTCTGGCAGCTCAACCGGGGGGTCTTCAAGTCGCCCGGGTCGAAGTGGGAGAGCTGGACCACGTCGATCGTGATGAGCGACGCCGACGCCGACCGCTACGTCGAGAACTTCGAGAGCTTCGCCGAGGCGATCACGCAGTAGTCTGTGATGGAGTAGGTACGCGCAGCCGGGTGAGGCCGCACCGGCGACCTAGACTCCGCCGGATGTCACGCTCGTCGACCCCGCTCCGGCTCGACCGGCGAACGGCCCGGCGGCTGTGCCTCATGGGCCAGCGCCTCGCCGGACCCCGCCCGGCCTCGATCGCCGAGGCGGTGCGCGACCTCACGATGGTGCAGCTCGACCCGACCCGCGTCGTCGCGCGTACCGAGCACCTGGTGCTCTTCTCGCGGCTCGGGCGACGCTTCCGCATCGACGAGCTCGAACGCATGCTCTGGGTCGACCGGTCCTTGTTCGAGTACTGGGTGCACATCGTTCCGACGGCCGACCTGTGGCTGCACCGTGTGTCGATGCAGCGCTACCCGGGTGGACCGCGCG
>DASVGA010000370.1:0-6646 GCA_036379795.1 Actinomycetota bacterium
CAGGCAGCGCGTCTTGTAGTCCTCGACGCTCTCCGTCGCCGACTTCTTGTTCTCCGCATCCTGGTACCGCTCCTGGATCGCCTTGACCGACTCGGCCTCGATGCGGGCCTGCGCCGGGTCGTACACACCGCATGGCACGTCGCAGTGCGCGTGGACGGTGCGCCGCGGCTTGAGGAATGCTTCGAGCAATGGGATCCCCTCCTCCTGATGGAACCGATCGGCCCGCCGATGACGGCGGCGATGCCGCAATGGTCTCCGGTTCCGCTTCGGCTGAAACCTATCACCGAGGTCGGAAGCGGGCCGCCGGCGCGGGCGCGACCCTGCTCACCATCGCGGGGCTGTCGTGGGCGTGCCTGCGCTACCGGCCTTCCCGGGTGCAGATCGAAGGCGTGTCGATGGCGCCGACGCTCGTGCCGGGGGACTGGGCGCTGGTCGCCGCGCCGCGCCGCTTCTCCCGCGACGACGTCGTCGTGGTCGAGCATCCCGAGCGGCCGGGCTACGAGATGGTGAAGAGGCTGGTCGGTGTTCCCGGCGACCGGATGTCCGATCGCATCCTCGGTGCCGACGAGTTCTGGATCGAGGGCGACCACGAGCGGGCATCGACCGATTCACGCGCCTTCGGACCGGTGCGCCCCGGCTCGCTCAAGGCCAAGGTGCTTCTCGTCTACTGGCCGCCCGAGCGCCGTCGCCGGGTCAGGTAGCGACCTCGCACCCGCTCGAACGCCGGTCCCGGACATCGGCCTCACACCGGTCCCGGCCGGGCCCGCCGGCGAGCCGGTCGCGTCCCGGTCCACCGGTCAGCCGGTCGTCGCCGGATTCGCCCCTCACGCGGTCGTGGCCCGCTTCACCGTCGAAGCGGTCCTCGCCGGGGCCGGCGATCAACAGGTCGTCGCCGGTCCCGCCGCAGGCCCGGTCGCTGCCGATCGAGCCCTGGAACTCGTCGTCGCCACCCAGCCCGAGGAAGGCGTCGGGACCGCGTCCGCCGCTCAACTCGTCATCGCGAGGCGTGCCGACGATGTTCACGGGGAGGCCGAGGCAGCGCACCAGCTCGTAGGCTCCGGCGTCGCATCGGCGATCGCGCGGCGCCCCTCGCTGGTCGCGGGTTCCGCAGTCGCTCGCCAGGTCGATCGCCGGGCTCCGCGCCGAGAGCGCCATCGTGGGCGTGGGTCCCCCGTTCGGTGCGAGTCGCAGCAGTCGCGCGTCGGTGTCCTGCAGGTCGGTCACGGAGTCGAACCCGCATCGGTGGCCCTGCTCCAGGTTGTTGCCCCGGCTCTGCATGACGCCATGGCACTGACCGGCGCGACCGGCTCGGTTGGCGGCCACGATCGAGCGCTCGGCCTCGATCGAGGCGCCGGGCGCGAGGAAGATGCCGCCCCCGTTCGCTGCCAGGTTCGCTCCCACCGTCGTCGCGACGAGCTCCCCCCGCCCGGCGAGCCTCAGGCCGCCGCCGTCGCCCGCGGCATTCTCGGCCACCGTCACGTTGTCGAGCACGGTGATGGCGCCGGGTCCCGACCAGATGCCACCGCCGTCGCTCGCGCGGTTCGAGGCGATCGTCGTGCCCGACAGGAACAGGGTGCCGTCGTTCCACAACCCCCCGCCCGCCTCCGCCTGGTTGCCGAGCACCAGCGAGTCGGTCAGCCGCACGCGGGCGCCGGCGGCGATCGAGATGCCCCCGCCGCGATCGGCGATGCCCCCGGTCACCGTGACCTCGACGAGATGCACCAGGCCGCCGCGCACGTCGACGCCGGCGCCGGCGGGGGCCGGGCGCGCGCCGAAGAGCGTGAGGCCCGCGAGGGTCACGCGCGCCCGAGGATCACGTCGGGGAACGACCGTGAACGCCGGTGCTCCGAGTGCCGTCGCGTCGATGAAGGCGCCCGTCTCGCCCGCGCCCGTCAGCTCCAGCGCGCGCCGGAGCTCGATCGAGCCGGTGCCCACTCCGCCCGTGCCGGTCCGTGTGAGCGCGTAGAAGCCGGGGGGAAGCACGATGTGCGCGCCGTTCGGAGCGCTCTTCACCGCATCGCGGAGCGAGCAGTCGCCGTCGATACAGGAGCCGTCGAACGAATCCGCCGTCGTGTCGACCGTGATCGCGGGCGCAGCGGCAGCTCCGTTCGCGGGGGCTGCGACGAGGGCACCGACGAGGCAGACGACGACGGCGATGCGGGGGATCATCACGGATGCAGGATGCTACCGGCGGCCTCGTACCGCCACACGTGAGGGCAGGGTCGGATCTTCGCCGCTCAAGCAGGCGGTGCTGTCCTACGATGGATGGATCACCGCACCCGACGAGGAGCCCGCCCTGTCCGCCGTCCTTCCCCCGGTTCCGCCCCGCCCCGACCTCGCGACCGGAGCGTGGCCACCCCTGCGCGCTCCGCTCGAGCCGCCGCGGCGGCGGTTCCCCAAGTGGGTGATCGGGTCCGCGGTGCTCACCGCGGTGATGATGGTGTCGGCGGCCGTCACGTCGTACGTCGTTCGCTACGACCCCGACGAGCACCGCGACGAGTACGCGTTCATCGCGCAAGGCTTCGGCGGTGATCCCGTGCGGTGGAATCCGTGCGAGCCCGTGCACTACGTCGTGAACGTCTCCGACGCGCCCCCGGGCTCGATCGGCGACGTGCAGGAAGCCGTGCGCCGCATCTCGGCGGTCACGGGCATCGCCTTCGCCTACGACGGGCTCACCGACGAGGCGCTCGAGCGGCAGCGCGACGTGGTGCAGGAGGACCGCTACGGGGACCGGTGGGCGCCCGTGCTCGTGACGTGGGTCGACCCCGATGAGTCGAGCATCTCCTTCCGCAGCGACGGCGACATCGCAGCGGGGGTGGCGACGCCCTTCACGCCCGAGGGCAGCGACGTCATCGTGAGCGGATGGATCGCGATCAACGCCGACGACTCCAGCCTGCCCGGGTTCGGCTCGCCTGACTCACAAGGCCCGATCGTGCTGCACGAGTGGGGTCACGTGATGGGGCTCGACCACGTCGAGGAATCGGGACAGCTCATGCACCCGTCGGGAGGCGGCGTCTCGGACCTCGGGCCGGGCGACGTCGAAGGCTTGCGTCGCGTCGGCCGCTCCGCCGGGTGCCTCGAGACCCCGGCGGTGCCGTAGCCGCGAGCCCGAGCCGCTTGTTGGGAACACCCGCGGGGGTCTATGGTGTTGCACCTGCAAATGATCTGCACGCGCGAAGCCGGCATCGTGGGGGCCATGATCCCCGATCGCATCTGCTGTTCCTGCTGAACAGGGACGGCCTCAGCGCCGCGCGCCACCTTCTTCCTCGTCCCATCATCCGCACCGGAGGTGCACCCGTGTCCTCGACCCTTTCCACCACACCGACCGTCCTCGTCGATGCCCGCGGGCAGTCCTGCCCCGGCCCGCTGGTCTCGCTCGCGAAGGCCCTCCGGGACGCCGGCAGCGGCGACCTGCTCGAGCTGATCGCCACCGACCCCGGCTCACGTTCCGACGTGCCGAGCTGGGCCCAGATCAGCGGCAACGAGCTGCTCGAGTCGAGCGAGCTCGACGGTGAGTTCCGCTTCCTCGTCAGGAAGGTCTGAGATGGCCGTCGAGACGCTCGGCACCGGAGCGATCGCCGACGCGTCGTCGTACGCCGACCTGCTGCAGCGCATCGAGGCCCTGGAAGCCGCTTCGCACGGCGCCGTCGAGAAGAAGAACAAACTCACGATCATCGCCTGGGGCGGTGACCTCGATCGCATCTGGCCGACGACGATCCTCGCGACGACCGCAGCGGCGAGCGGCATGGAGTCCACCGTGTTCTTCACGTTCTGGGGACTGTTCGCGCTCGTGAAGCCAGGCGTGCGCATCACCGGCGACAACTGGATGCAGAAGATGATGAGCGCCATGAACCCGGGCTCGGCCCAGAAGGCGAAGCTCTCGCACTACAACTTCGTCGGTGCGGGCCCGGCGATGTTCAAGAAGCTCGCCGAGGACCGGAAGGTCGCGAAGCCCGAGGAGCTCATCGCGACCGCCCAGGAGCTCGGTGTGCGGCTCATCCCGTGCCAGATGACGATGGACCTCCTCGGCCTCTCACGTTCGGATCTGCTCGACGGCCTGGAAGAGCCGATCGGCGCGGCGACCGCGATCGCGGAGATGCGCGACGCCGCCGTCTCCCTCTTCATCTAGGACGGTGGGCAGGTCGAACCGCCCCTAGACTCGCTCGGTGAGCGCCGAGCCGCAGCATGGGGTGTCGTTCCGTGAGGCTGCGCGCTTCTGGGTGAAGCTCGGGTTCATCAATTTCGGGGGTCCTGCCGGGCAGATCGCGCTCATGCACGACGAGATCGTCGAGCGGCGGCGGTGGGTGTCGAACGGACGCTTCCTGCATGCCCTCAACTACTGCACCCTGCTGCCGGGGCCCGAGGCGCAGCAGCTCGCGATCTACCTCGGATGGCTCCTGCATCGCGTGAAGGGCGGGCTCGTCGCGGGCGTCACGTTCGTGCTGCCGAGCGTGTTCGTGATGTTCGGCCTGTCGTGGCTGTACGCGGCGCAGGGTGACGTCACGTGGGTCAGTGCGATCTTCGCCGGGCTCGCGCCGGCCGTGATCGCCATCGTGGCCGCGGCAACGATCCGCATCGGGAGGAAGGCGCTCGCCAACGCGCTCATGCTCGGGGTCGCCGTCGCCTCGTTCGTGGCGATCTTCGTGCTGCATGTGCCGTTCCCGATGATCGTGCTCGCTGCGGCGCTGATCGGGCTCGTCGGCGCTGCGCTGCGCCCGGACCTGTTCGAGGTGGGGGTCGCCCGCGAGCTCGAAGAACAGGAGCGCATCGCCCTGGCCGACGACGCGCCGCGCGCGCCGCACACGGTGCCGTCGAAGGCACGCGCGGCGAGAACGCTCGCCGTCGGCCTCGTCGCGTGGCTCGTGCCCATCGTCGTCGTCGCCGCGATCCGGGGAAGCGGCGACACCCTCACCGACATGGGCTGGTTCTTCTCGCGGGCCTCGCTCGTCACGTTCGGCGGCGCCTACGCCGTGCTCGCGTACGTCAATGTCGCGGCGGTTCAGACCTACGGATGGCTGCTTCCCGGTCAGATGGTGGTGGGGCTCGGACTCGCCGAGAGCACTCCCGGTCCGCTGATCATGGTGCTCGAGTTCGTCGGATTCGTCGGCGCGTATCAGAACCCGGGCGGTCTCGATCCGCTCCTCGCCGGCACGATCGGCGCCGCGATCGCGGTGTGGGCGACGTTCGCTCCCTGCTTCCTGTGGATCTTCCTCGGCGCGCCGTACATCGAGAGCCTGCGTGGCAACCGCCGCCTCGCGGCCGTCCTCGAAACGGTGACCGCAGCCGTGGTGGGGGTCATCGCCAACCTCGCCGTCGCGTTCGCGATCGCGGCGCTGTTCGAGCAGGTCGGCACGACCCGAGCTTTCGGAAGCGTCGATCTCCCGAGCCCCGTGTGGTCCAGCGTCGACGCCTTCGCCGCCGCGGTCGCGGCCGTCGCCTTCGTCGGTCTGTGGCGTCTTCGGTGGAAGGTGCTCCCCGTGATCGCCGGTTGCGCCGTGCTCGGACTAGTCTGGTATGGATTACTTGATCACTGACCGACCGTCGGCGACAGCGCCCCCGTGGTGCGGCCTGCCGCGGTCGGATCAACCGGTTCGACGGGCGGTGATGTTCAGCCGTACGTAGTCGATGACCGGTTCCGGCATGCGCTGCGCGACCTCGTGCACGAACCGAGCACGCTCGTCATCGCTCATCGTCTCGACGTGGTCGCCGAGGCAGATCGCGCCAAGGTAAGACTCGAGGTCGCTCGCCGCGATCGGTGTGGGCTCCGCGTGCAGCCACGTTTCCACGTCGGTGAACCCGGCTGCATGGAGGCGGCGCCGTGTCGACTCCGGGTCCGCGTAGTGCTTGCGACCGTGGAAGTCGTCGCCCATCTCTCGCAGCGCGGCCTCGATCGAGGCGATGTTGCCCCGGCCACCGCACTGTGCCACCAGCTGCGCCCCCGGTCGCATGACTGTCGCGAGGTTGCGGAACAACGCCTCGTGGTCGAGCACCCAGTGGAACGTCGCCGTCGACAGCACGGCATCGACGCGCTCTCCGAGGGGGAGCGGCTGTGCGAGATCGGCGACCACGTAGGTGACGCGATCGTGGCCGAGCCGCGCGCGCGCCCGGTCGACCATGGCTGCGGAGCCGTCGAGCGCCACGATGGTTCCCCGTGGAAGCCGCCCCCGCAGCAACTCGGTCACCCTGCCGGTGCCGCATCCTGCGTCGAGGACCCGCTCGTCGCCCGTGAGATCGAGTCGGGCGAGCACGGCTTCCCCCCAGCGGGTCATGGGGATGGGCAACCGGTCGTAGGCGGCGGCGTCCCAATCGCGCGTCACGAGCGGAAGCGTAGCCTCGCAGCACGACCGAGCGCTGCCGACCGCCCGCCCCACCGCGAACGGTGTCGCTTCGTGGTCAGCCTTCGTCGTGCTTGGCCGGCTCCAGGTCGAGCACCTCGATGTCGGGGCGAGCCGGGATGTCGGCCACCACGACCTCGACGTCGGGCTCGTCGGCCTCGGGCAGGACCACGTGGTCGCGGCGACGCCCGACGACCCGCTCGTCACGCATCGCCTTGTACCACCCGGGCTCGAGCGCCAACGTGCGACACTCGGCGCAGTCTTCCATGGTGCCGGGTTCGTGATCGGCATGGTTCATGACTTCGACCCTA
>DASVGA010000371.1:0-7455 GCA_036379795.1 Actinomycetota bacterium
GAACGCACAGGAGGAGCCATCGCTCGCGCAGCGAGCGCGGACCCGCTGCCCCTCATCGGGAAGCGGCTGCCCCCCGCGAACGTGGTCGGCGGTGCCCACCGCGACCTCATGCCCGTCGACCCGACCTCGAACCCCGACGCCGTGCGTCTCGGCGGTGCCCTCGGGGAACCTGACGTCCAGGCCACGGTCGTGCGCCGCTTCGACGATCGCGGCCGCGAACACGTGTGGTGACATCTGGTCGACCGACGCCGCGAGACGGAGCAGCTCGTCCACGGCGACATCTCCGAACGTCACGACCTCGGCCACGCGCGGGATGCCCATCGTGAGCGTGCCCGTCTTGTCGAACAGCAGCACCCGACCGCGACCCAGTCGCTCCAGGGCACCGCCCCCCTTGACGATGATGCCGAGCCTCGCTGCCCTCGAGACACCGGCCACGATCGCGACCGGCACCGCCAGGATCAGCGGACACGGGGTCGCGACCACGAGCACCGAGAGCGCCCTGCTCGGATCGCCGGATAGGGCCCACGCAGCGCCGGCGAGGACCAACGCGACGGGGACGAAGACGGCCGCGTACCGGTCGGCGATGCGCGCGGCCGGGGCCTTCGAGGCCTCGGCCTCTCGCACCAGCCGGATGATGCCGGCATACGTGCTGCGTTCCGCCGTCGCGGTGGCCCGCAGGTCGAACGATGCGCCGGCGTTGAGCGCGCCGGAGCTCACCGACGCTCCCGCATCACGCACCTCGGGACGCGACTCACCGGTCAGCGCCGACTCATCGAGGACGGCCGCCGTTCCTTCGACCACGCCATCGACAGGCACGACGTCACCCGCCTTGACGAGGATCCGATCCCCTTCGCGCACCTCGTTGACGGGAAGCGTCACCAGCTTGTCGTCTTCGTATCGGGTGACGGTGCGGGGCGCCCGCTCGAGCAGCGCGGACAGATCGCGGCGCGCCCGTCTGCCGGCGAAGCCCTCGAGCGCGCGCCCCGTCGCGAGCATCAGGCCGATGATGGCGCCCGCCAGGTACTCGTCGAGCATGAGTGAGCCAACGATCGCGAGTGCCGCGATCACGTCGACTCCCGCCGACCCCCTGATGAGGCCGCGGACCACGCCGGTCATCAGCGGCACGGCCGCGACGGCCGTCGTGAGGCCCCAGGCGATGTCGGCGCCTCGTTCGATACCGGCAAACCACAGCGCGCCACCCGCCGCGACCCCCACGACCGACGCGGCGAGCCAGCCGAACGTCAGGGTTTCCGGTGAGGCGAGCCGCGAGTCCCTTCGCTCGGAGCGCTCGCCGGCTTCCTCGGTGAGATCGGTGTGCTGCGTCGCCGCTGCCTCCATCTCGGCCCCTCGGATGACCGTAGCCACGCCACCGTCAGACCGACCGGAATCATAGGTGGGTCACGATGGAGGCCCCGTCATCAGGGGGACCTTCGGGTCATGCCGGAAGCCGCCGGGACCGTCACGATGTGAGTGAGGAGATCCCATGCCAGCGCGCGAACGACGTCGCTCCCCGCTTCCGGATCGCTTCATGGTGTGGCTGCTCCGTTCACCGCTGTCGCGCCTGGTGGACCGTTCGGTGATGTTGATCACGGTGCGTGGTCGCCACACGGGCAGGATGTACACGCTGCCGGTCCAGTACGCGGCTGTCGGGGACACCATCTGGGTGGTGCCAGGCGACCACGAACGCAAGACCTGGTGGCGGAACCTGGTCGGCGAGACGCCGGTCGCGCTGCTCGTGCGCGGGGGGGAGATCTACGGAAGCGCCCAGGTCTTCACGGGCAGGTCCGACCCAGCCGAGGTGGAGCAGGGGCTCAGCACGTACCTCGATCGCTTCCCCAGGGTTGCTTCGCGGCTCGGGGTCACCCACGAACACGGTGGCATCGACGGCGAACGGCTGCGCGATGTCGTCAAGCGGTCCGTCATCGTGCGGATCGTGCTGAACACGTCCAGGGCGGGCGATCCAGATCCTCGCCCATGACAGAACAGGAGAAGACGCATGCGTGCAATGGTGGTGTACGAATCGATGTTCGGGAACACGCAGCGGGTCGCTGAAGCGATCACCGAAGGTTTGAGGATCCGGCTCGCCACCGACCTCGCCGAGGTGAACGATGCGCCACACTCGATCGGCGCGGACGTTCGCCTGTTGGTCGTCGGCGGGCCGACGCACGCGTTCGGCATGAGCCGGCCGAAGACCCGGCACGACGCGATGACGCAGGCAGGCAAGGACCCGGCCTCAGCAGGCATCGGCGTCCGCGAGTGGCTCGAGTCCCTCTCACGCGCCGACGACACGCACGCGGCGGCGTTCGACACGCACATCGACAAGCCGATCCCGGGATCGGCGGCTCGTGCAGCCGACAAGCGCCTGCGCAAGCTCGGGTTCGACATCGCGGCACGGGCCGAGAGTTTCTACGTCTCGGGCACACCCGGCCCGCTGGTCGATGGCGAGCTCGCGCGCGCTCGCCGGTGGGGTGAGCAGCTGGCAGCTTCGATCCCTGAGCACGCCGGGTTCAACCGGTAGATGCGCGGTACGCGTCGACCGCGTCTTCCGCCGTGTCGAACACATGGTGGGGGCCGACGCGTTGGATCACGCCGGCACGCTCGAGCGTGTCGCGGACGCCGGCGATGAGATCGACCAACGCCAGCTCGATGCCGCGCGCAGCGAGTTCATCGTGGAGTTCCGCGAGCATGCGCGCAGCCGTCGCATCGACGTCTGAGACCGCCGATCCGTCGAGCACGAACCACCGCACGCCGGGGTCCGCGACGAGCTGTCGCACGCTTTCGAGCACACGCTCGGCGTTCGCGTAGAAGAGCGGACCATCGAGGCGATACACGACGAGACCGGGCTCGACGATCGCGCCGGGATAGCGATCGACGTCGAAGAACCCTTGGCGGCCGCTGATCCGCCCGATGACTGCCCCGTGTGGCGCCGCCCGACGGAGGAGGAAGTCAACGACGGACAGCATCACCGCGATCGCGATGCCTTCGAGGAGGCCGATGACGACAGCGCCCGTGGTCGTGGCGAGGGCGATCAGCAGCTCACTCCGCCGGATCCTCCAGAGCGCCGCCATCGCCCGTACGTCGACGAGCCGGATCACCGCAACGAGCACGACTGCGGCGAGCGTCGCGATCGGCACATCCTGAAGTGGATCCGTGAGGAACATCAGTACCCCGGCCATCACCGTCGCTGCTACGACCCCCGCGACCTGGGACCGCGAGCCGACAGACTCGGCGACGGCGGTCCTAGCAGCGCTCGCACTCACCGATATGCCGCCGGACAAGCCCGAGGCAAGGTTGGCACCCCCGAGCCCGATGAGGTCACCGTTCGTCTCGACCCGATAGCCGCCACGCTCGGCGAAGGCTCTCGAGCACACGATCGTGTCGGCGGCGGCGATCAGCGCGATGCCGGCCGCGGGCACGGTGACCGAGACGAGCTCGCTCCCTGTGAACGACGGCCATGTGAGCCCAGACAGCCCTGCTGGGAGCTCGCCGAGCACCTGGACCCCGTGTCCAGACAGATCGAATACCCGTGCGGCGACCGTTGCGAGCCCCACGGCGATCAACGCCCCAGGCACCCGCACGCTCCACGCCCGAGCACCGACGATCACGGCCACACTCGCGAACCCGAGCGTCACGGTCGACAGGTCGGCCTGCCCGACGTTCCGCACGAGCCCCCACATCTGCGCGACGGTGCCGCCCCCGCTCGCATCGACGCCCAGCACCTTCGGAAGCTGGGTGGCCGCCACCACGATCGCCAGGCCGGCCTGGTACCCCAGCAACACCGGATGCGAGAGCAGATCCCCGAGCACGCCGAGCCGGAAGATCCCCGCAGCGATCAAGATCACACCGACCAGCACCGCGACGAGCCCGGCGAGCGCAGCGTAGGTCGTGGCGTTCCCGTTCGCGAGCGGCGTGACGGCGGCAGCGAGCATGGCCGCGGTCGACGCGTCGAGAGCGACCACGACCTGTCGGCTCGACCCGAACACGGCGAAGGCGACCAACGGGAGCACGCAGCTGTACAGCCCGACGATCGGCGGAAGGCCCGCCACTTCGGCCATGCCCATACTGAGCGGGATCGCGACGGCTGCGATGAGGCTTCCCGCGATCAGGTCACGCACGAGCCAGGATCGACGGTAGCCGTCGAGCGAACGGAAGATCGGCAACGTCCACCTCAACCCCTGGTCGGGCCGCCGATCAGGGGCTGAGGTCATGGAATCATCTCGGGTGAGCCGAGCGTCAACGGGCGCCCGAGTTCGCCTCGGCTTCCTGTTCCATGGTCGCGAGGCGATCGTAGTAGTCGGGGAACTCCTTGAGGTGAGCCCAGGCGATCTTGCCGGTCACCAGAGGATCGTCACCGGTGACGTCGGTCTCGGGATCTCGGAGTCCGTGCTCGAGCTCGACATCCATGCCTCGACGGAACGCGTCGACGTCGAAATCGGCCCTATCGAGATCCAAGCCGATCTCCTTGGCCACAGCCGTGGCCTGGTGCTCGGAGAAGCCTCGTCTCGGGACGCCCTCCTTCTGATCGATGCCTTCGTCACGCATCAGCGTTGTTCCAGGTTCGGTCATCGTGATCCCTCCTCCTTCGCACGCCCTCTGAGGAGGACGCTATCGGGGCGTGAGCGCTCGTCGCCAGGCCGAGCGACCCCGCCGCTCAGGGACCTCCGGCGGCAGGGCGCCGGCGCAGCGCATGTAGGTTCGCGGCGTCATGTCGGACCACAGCGCCGTCATCGAGGTCCGAGCCCTCACGAAGCGCTACGGCGCCTCACGGGGCGTCGAGGATCTGACGTTCGAGGTCACAACCGGCGAGGCGTTCGGGTTCCTCGGACCCAACGGCGCCGGTAAGACCACCACGATCCGCACGCTCCTCGACTTCATCAGGCCGACCTCCGGCCTGGTTCGCGTGTTCGGCACGGATCCGCGTTCCGAAGGGATGCAGGTCCATCGGCGGATCGGCTATCTGCCCGGAGAGCTCGCCCTCTACGAGCGGATGACCGGCGAGCAGTTCGTCCGCACCTTCGCGCAGCTGCGCGGCGCCGGCCGGAATGGGGCGAGCATGTGGCCCCGTGCGAGCGAGCTCGCCGAGCGACTCTCGCTCGACCTGTCACGGCGCATCCACGAACTCTCGCACGGCAACAAGCAGAAGCTCGGCCTCGTGCAGGCCTTCATGCACGCCCCCGACCTGCTGGTGCTGGACGAGCCGACCCAGGGCCTCGACCCGCTCGTGCAGCAGACCTTCTACGCGCTGGTCGAGCAGGAGCGAGCCGGAGGCGCAACGGTCTTCCTGAGCTCGCATGTGATGCCTGAGGTCGAGCGCGTCTGCGACCGTGTCGGCATCATCCGCGAAGGACGGCTCGCCGTGCTGGCCGACGTCGGGGAGCTGAAGGCCAAGGCCCGCCGACGCATCGAGTTCCACTTCGACCGACCGGTCTCGGCGATCGCATTCGCCCCCCTCCCCGGCGTGACGGACGCGACGGCCCACGGCGACTCGGTCTCCCTGACCGTCGAGGGTCCGGTCGACGCCGTGATCAAGGAAGCCGCACGCCACGACGTCGTGTCGGTGGAAACGCACGAGCCCAGCCTCGAGGATGCCTTCCTCGCCTTCTACGGTCCGGACGGGACACGATGAACGCGTCGCTGCTCATGAAGACCCTCCGCGATCAGCGACGAGCCTTCGTCGCATGGGGCGTCGGCGTCGCTGCGATCGCGACGATGTACGCCGCCTTCTACCCGAGCGTCCGAGACAGCGCGTCGGACCTGCAGCGATACCTGGAGAACCTCCCAGAGGCGCTCAAGGGGGTGTTCGGCGGCGACTTCACGACCCCCGAGGGCTACCTCCGAACCGAAACGTTCAGTGCCTTGGGGCCGATCCTGTTCCTCGTCTTCGCGATCGGCGCCGGCTCACGCGCGATCGCGGGCGAGGAAGAAGGGCGAACCCTCGACCTGCTGCTCTCGGCGCCGATCAGACGGCGCCAGGTGCTGGCCGACAAGTGGATCTCGATCGTGATGACGGCACTCGGGTTGGCCGTCGTGCTCGGTCTCACGATCGCGTCGGTCGGCCCACTCTTCGAGTTGCACATCGGGTTGGTCGAGCTCACCTCGACCTGCCTGATGCTGTTGCTGCTCGCGGTCGCCTTCGGCACGATCGCGCTCGCGATCGGATGCGCGACGGGCCACAAGGGTCTCGCCAACGGTGTGACGGGAGGTCTCGCGACCGTCACCTACGTGCTCAACGTGCTGGCACCCGCGGTGGACAGGCTCTCATTCCTTCGACCGCTCTCGCCCTTCCGCTGGTACCTGGAGCCCGATCCGCTCGTACACGGGTTGACGCCGGCCAACGTGATCGTGCTGGTCGGCGTCACGGCGGTCGCCTACGCGCTCGCATGGATCACGTTCGAGCGCCGCGACCTAAGCGCTTGAGACCCGTCGGCATCGGGACCAACGGCCCGTCGAGCACGATCGCAGGCGCGTGATGCTTCGAACGGAGGTGGCAACGATGACGATGAAGGTGCTCTTCGCGACCGACGGCAGGCCGGCCGCGGTGGCAGCGGGCGAACTGCTCGGACGTCTGCTCGACCCCTCGCGGGTGAGCGTGACGATCCTGCATGCCGACGAATACGGGAACAGGCTCGTCGCGGACCGGTACGCGGAGTCGGTGCTCGACGAGGCGGCCGAGGCGATGCGGATCGCCGGCGTCGAGGCCGCGCCACTGCGGGTGCACGACGACGCGCTCACCGCCATCGAGACAGCGAGGAATGCCGAGCATCCCGATCTCACCGTCGTCGGAGCCGGGAACCACTCGCGGCTCGGCGGTCTCGTGTTCGGAAGCGTCAGCACCCACCTCGTCCACCACGCCGCCGCCCCCGTGCTCGTCGTGCATCGCGCACCCAACCCAGCGCACGCGAAGTTGTCTGTGCTCGTCGGTGTCGACGGGTCGCCGTCGGCCACGACGGCGGCATCCTTGCTCGCCGACCTCACCGAGCCGTCGAGGGTCGACCTGCACCTGTGCTCCGTGGTCGTGCCGGCGATCGTCTCGGTCCCGGCGCATCCGGGCGGCGCGTACCTGCCGCAGGTGGCCCTCGACGAGGTGACAGCCGAGCGCAAGGAGGCTGCCGACCGCTACCTCGCTGAGACGCAGATCCGGCTCGGGGAGACCGGCTATGCGACGGAGACCTCCAGGCCCGAAGGGCCTGCGCCCCTGGCCCTGCTCGACGAGGCGTCTCAGCTCGAGGCCGACCTCGTCGTGCTGGGAGCTCGAGGGCTCGGACCGATCGGCCGGCTGACGGTCGGGTCGGTGAGCGCTCATATCGCGCGACACGCGCCTGCCACCCTCGTCGCCCACGCCGACGATGATGCGACCCCAGGATCGTGATGCTACAGAAGCTCGACTTCGCGAAGGAACGGCGTGACCTGTACAGGCCTTCTGCACGGTTGCCCGCCATGGTCGACGTTCCAGCG
>DASVGA010000372.1:0-6438 GCA_036379795.1 Actinomycetota bacterium
CGGGGGCCCGGCGCGAGGACGTCGCGCCCATTCGCGAGCGGGAACAGCGGGCGGCCGCCGAGGTGCTCGGGGTCGCGAGCATCACCTTCCTCGGCGAGCCCGACGGGTTGCTCGAGGTCACGCCCGCGACGCGCAAGAAGGTCACTCGCGAGGTGCGCCGTCTCCGCCCTGAGGTGCTCGTCGCGCCCGACCCCGCCCGGCTGTGGTCGGGCCAAGGCTACATCAACCACTGGGATCACAAGCAGGCCGGTCTGCTCGCGCTCACGGCGGTCATGCCCGACGCCCCGACCCGCGTGATGTTCTCAGAGCTCGAACGCGAGGGCATCGAGCCGTACGAGATCCCGAACCTGTGGCTCTCGAGCAACGAGCCCGACACCTACGTCGACATCACCAAGACGATCGACATCAAGATCCAGGCGCTCGCCCAGCACGTCTCCGAGGAAGGCGAGGCGGCCGCGCCATGGGTGCGCGAGCGAGCGCGCCAAGTCGGGGAGGAGGCGGGTTTGGAGTACGCCGAGGCGTTCAAGGCCTTCCGCTTCGTGGACGACGATGAGTAGGTGAACATGGAATTCGACATGGATAGCGGTCACGACGAGCCGTTCGACCTGAGCCCCGAGGAGCGCCGCGACATCGAGGCCGACCTCGACGACCTGGCCGCGATGCGCACCGTCTTCTCGCCCCAGGGCGTGAAGGGCGTCGTGATCGCATGCCAGGACTGCGGCTCGAACCACTTCTTCGAGTGGGAGCTCTTGCGCGACAACCTCGAGCAGATGCTCACGACGGGTGAGCCCCGTCCGCACGAGCCAGCGTTCGAGCTCGCCGAGAGTGAGTACATCCAGTGGGACTACGGCAAGGGCTACGTCGATGCCCTCTCCGACACCGGCCTCGAGCCCGACCGTCGCATCGAGGTCACGCACTGCCCGTGGTGCGAGACCCCGTTCGACGGTTCGTTCGCGTTCTGCCCGACCTGCGGACGCACGCTCGCGACCGTTCGTCTCTACCGCGAGCTGCTCGTCCGCGGCTTCGACGAGCGCGACGTGCGCGCCCTGCTCGTGCGGGCCGGCTACGAGCCCTTCTGACGCGTCGGCACCGGTCGCAGGGGCGCGCTCCTGCGGACTTGCGCGCTCGCGCCCGCAGGAGCACCATGGCTACCTGCCCGCTCGCATGCCCGCGGAAGGGGGAAGGCTCATGACCCGGTTCATGTTCAAGGTGTCCTACAGCAAGGATGGCATGCAAGGCGTCATCAAGGAGGGCGCCGCCAGCCGTCAAACCTTCATCGAGAAGATGGCCGCTGAGATGGGCGGCTCGATCAGTTCGTTCGACTTCGCGTTCGGTGAGACCGATGTCTACGTGATCGCGGAGATGCCCGACCACATCACTGCTGCCTCGGTAGCCACCGCCGTCGCGGCGTCGGGGGCCGCCAGCATCGAGACCGTCGTGCTGCTCTCGGCCGACGACGTCGATCGGGCGATCGCGAAGCACGCCCCGTACCGAGCACCCGGCGCCTGAGGCGAGCGGCGCCCGCCGTTACGGACGCTTCCGGGGCTTGGGGGCCCGCTTGGACCCGGCCGGGGGTTCGAGCACGCAATCTTCCGGTACCAGGTCGGGGCGCATGCCCCGGAACGACGGCGCGCGCATCTTCCCCGAGCTCTTCGTGATCTCGAGGTAGCGCACCTCGCAGACCAGCCGCGGCTCCACGAAGGTAGCCCCCTTGACCGCCGCGAGTTCCGGGTCGTCGATCGCCGGCGTCGCTCGCGCTAGGGGGTCGAGGTCGTTCATCAGCATCTCGAGCATGCGCTCGGTGAACCCCGATCCGACCTGGCCGACCCAGCGCATCTCGCCTCGCTCGTCGATCGCGCCGACGAGCAGGGCGCCGAACGAACCCTGCCGCCCGCCCTTGCCGCGTGTGGAGCCCAGGATCACGCAGGCCTGGGTGTTCATGAGCTTGATCTTGCGCCAGTCCGGGCTCCGCCGGCCCGCCAAGTAAGGCGAGCCCGTGCGCTTGGCCATCACGCCTTCGAGTCCGAGCTCGGCGGCCGACGCCGTGAACGCAACCCCGTCGCCCTCGGCGTGGGTCGTCACCTGCAACCGATGATCCTGCTCGACGATGAGCTCGAGCAGCTCGCGTCGCTGCTCCAACGTGAGACCGGTGGTGTCACGCCCGTCGAGCCAGAGCAGGTCGAACGCGACCAAGGCGACCGGCGTGAGCTTGGCTGCGCGGGCGATCGCGCGCTCGCCGGAGAGGTTCATGCGCCCCTGCAACGCTTCGAACGACGGACGTCCAGCGTCGTCGAAGGCCACGATCTCGCCGTCGATCACGGCGTTCACCTGGTCGACGAGCTCGTGCACCATGCGGAGCTCCGGGTACTGCGCGCTCGCGTCACGGCCGGTCCGCGTCCGCACCACGGTGTCTCCCGTCGAGAGTTCGGCGAGGCACCGGATGCCGTCGAGCTTGGGCTCGAACCACCACGCCGGGTCGTCGAACGGTTCCCAGCCGCCTTCGGCGAGCATCGGCTCGAACCGCGGTGGCGCGGCGATCGCCGGTGCGTTCTGGGCGCTCGCGAGGAAGCCGAGCCAGTCCCGGTTCGTCTTCACGAAGTGGAACTCGAGCCCCGGGTAGCGACGGCCGTGCAGCACGAACGAGACCTTCGTGTCGGTCCACTCGACCGGCTCGTACCAGCCGTCGTCGAAGATGCGCACCTCGCCGGCGCCGTAGTGACCCTCGGGGATCGTGCCCTCGAACGACCCGTACTCGAGCGGGTGCACCTCGGTCTGCACGGCGAGCCGCTTGTCGCCCTTGGCGATCGGAAGTCCCTTCGGCACCGCCCACGACGGCAACCCTCCGTCGCGTTCGAGCCGCACGTCGTAGTGGAGCCGGGTCGCACGGTGCTTGTGGATCACGAACGAGTTGCCGCCGGGTGCGACGTCGCCGGGGGCCGGCTCCGTCGTTCCCTGGGGCCCAAAGTCGCGGCGCCGCACGTACTCGAACAGCGCCGGATCCTTCGACGCGGCCGCGATCTCATCGGCGGTCCGTCCGGTGACGCTCCTGGCGGCGGTCCGGGGAAGCGGCGCGTCGGCGCCCGGCAGTTCGGCCTCGACGGCATCGACCTCCAACGCCTCGAGCGCTGCCGTCAGGTCCATCGCCTCGGTGCGCACCCCTTCGAAGAGGTCGCCGACCCGCTCGAACCGTTCCCACACGTTGTCGATACAGAAGTCGGCAGGCTCGAACCCGCCCTCGAACACCTCGTCCCACGTCAGCGGGGTCGAGACCGGGGCTCGCGGCTCGGGTCGCAGCGAGTACGCGGCGGAGATGTTCGCACCGGATCGGTTCATGTTGTGATCGATGAAGATCTTCCCGGTGCGGTCGGCGATCTTCCAGGCCATCGTGACGCGGTCCGGATCGGCTCCCTTGACGAGACGGCCGGCGGCGCCCACGAACGCACGCACCGTGTCGTAGGAGTACGTGCCGCGAAGCACGGGCACGTAGATCTGCAGGCCGGTGGCGCCGCTGGTCTTCGGGAACGCCGTCAGCCCCAGCTGGTCGAGCAGCACCTTGATGTGGCGGGCGACGACGAGCACGTCCTCGTAGGTGTAGGGCTCGAAGGGGTCGAGGTCGAAGAACAGGTAGTCGGGGTGCGTCACGTCGTCGCAGCGCGAGTGCAGCGGGTGGAACTCGATGCAGCCCAGGTTCGCGATGTACAGCAGGCCCGCCGCGTCGGCGATCGTGAGGTAGTCGATCTCGCCGGTCTTGGCTTCCTCGCTCTGCACGACGCAGCGTCCGAGCCAGTCCGGGGTGTGCGCGGGGGCGGACTTCTCGTAGAAGAACGGCCCGTCGATGCCGTCGGGCATGCGCTTCATCGTGAGCGGCCGCTCGGCCAGATGCGGCACGATCAGCGAACGAACGTTGAAGTAGTAGGAGGCCAGGTCGCCCTTGGTGTAGCCCTCATCGGGCCAGAAGATCTTGGTGAGGTTCGACAGGCGCAGCTCGCGGCCGTCGATCTCGGCCCACCACGCGTCGCCGTCGCGGGTCACCTCGAGCGCATGAGGCATCTCGACGGTGAACGCTTCCGTCGACGTGCGGGCCCGTTTCCGCTTCGCCGCCATGTTCGTCATGCTAACGAGCGGCTTTCCGCTCGGTGGCGACCAGGCTGCCGGCCGACTCGTGAAGGAGCGATCACCGATGAGCGACTGGCTGACGCAGGCAGCGACGATGCTGGATGTCGAACCACTCGACGACGACTCGCAGGAACGGCTGCTGGGCGTGGCTCGCGACGTCGCGCACGGGGTCGAGCGCAAGCTCACGCCGATCGCGACCTACCTGCTGGGGGCCGCCGTCGAGCGACGTGTGGCTGCGGGCGAGGACCGCCCGGCCGCCTTCGCGGGCGTCCTCGCCGACCTTGAGCGCGCGATCGATGCCGCCCACGACGCATAGCACGACGCTCCCGGAGCGACGAGGAGCGCTGTCTGGATCGCGGCGGTCTCAATGTCGCACGTCTCGCAGCCGATACGTGTTCGCGAGGAAGGAACCCCGGAGAGCCTTCCCGAGGAGCAGTGATGCACAAGCGCGACCCGGCTTCGCGTACGGTTCGATGGCGTTCCTACCCCATCACGAGCGTCTGCCTGCGGATCCTCGCGATCATGGTGCCCGCGGCCGCAGGGGCGGGCACGGCGATCGGCCTCGCGCGCGTGGTGCCCCGTCCCGACGGCACCGCGCGGTGGTTCTGGTTGCTCGGTCTGGTCGTCGTGTCCTGGCTCGTGGCGGCGAGCGTCGAACGTGTCGCTCGCAGGGTGCTGCCGCTCGCGATGCTGCTGCGACTCTCGCTCGTCTTCCCCGACGCCGCCCCGTCCCGCTTCAGGCTCGCGCGTGGAAACGGGAACATCAGGGTCCTCGAGGCCCGCATCCGTGAAGCCAAGGAGCGAGGCTTGGACGACGACCCTGCTCGCGCTGCCGCGCAGATCGTGTCGTTGGTCGCGGCCCTCAGTCAGCACGACCGCAAGACCCGAGGACACTCAGAGCGGGTCCGGGCATTCACCGACCTGATCGCTGACGAGCTCAAGCTCTCGCAAGAGACGACGGATCGCATCCGTTGGGCATCGCTCCTCCACGATATCGGCAAGCTCGAGGTGCCATCGCGAGTGCTCAACAAGCCGGGGAAGCCAACGGCATCGGAGTGGGAGGCGCTGAAGCGCCACCCGGAGTTGGGGGCACGTATCGCTGCTCCCTTGCTGCCGTGGCTCGGGGAAGCAGCCGCTGCCATCGCCCAGCACCATGAGCGCCATGACGGGGCTGGGTATCCGCTCGGGCTGAGCGGGCGGGAGATCTCCCTGGTCGCGAGGATCGTCGCGGTGGCCGATTCGTTCGAGGTCATGACTGCTGCGCGCACGTACAAGAGGCCGATGAGCGTGCCGGCCGCCAGGCAGGAGCTCGCTCGGTGCGCCGGCTCGCAGTTCGATCCCGCGCTCGTGCGAGCCTTCTTCAACATCTCGATCGGGCGCCTCTGGTGGACCGTCGGGCCGGCATCATGGATCGCATTGCTGCCGTTCCTCGGTCAGCTGCAGCGAGCCGGTGGGCAGGCCGTAGTGGCGGCGAAGAGCACGGCCGTCGCGGTCTCCCTCGGAGCCTCGAGCCTGATCGGACTGACGCCCGCCGCGGCATCATCGGCGTCGGCGTCCGGCGACATCGACGCGACGACCCTGCCTGCGTCGACGGATGACTCCCGCGACGTATGGGCCACCGGCAGCGGTCAGGAGGGCAGCGCATCAGCCGGCGAGACCACCGATGACGGCGAGACCACCGATGACGGCGAGGATGGCGAGGATGGGAGAGGAGGATCAGGCGCGGGAGACACCGACGAGCCGGGTGGGTCCGGTGGCACCGGCGGATCGGGGTCGGGCAGCGGAGGTTCCGGTACCGGCGGAGACCCAGCGACCGAGCCAGGAGCGTCGGGCATCACCGAGACCGTGGACGATGCCGTCGAGACCGCGACCGATACCGTGGACGACGTCATCGAGACCGGTAGCGACACCGTGGACGACGTCGTGTCGGGAGCAGGGGATACGATCGATGACACCGTCGGCGGTGTCACCGGCGGTCTTCCGTGACCTGAGACCTCTGGGTCGCCCCCGCGTGGTTGTCCGGGCGTAGAATCACGTCTCCGTTCGCGGAACCGCGGGAACACGACGCTCGGAGGGATCCCGATGCCGAGATCGATGTGGAAAGGGGCCATCTCGTTCGGCCTCGTGACGATCCCGGTCGCCGTCTACCCGGCGACCGAGGAGAAGACCCTGCGCTTCAACCAGTTGCACGACGAAGACATGGGCCGCATCCGCTACAAGCGCGTGTGCGAGCTGGACGGCGAGGAGGTCCCCTACTCCGACATCGGCAAGGGCTACGAGCTCCCAGACGGCCGCATGGTCGTACTGACCGACGAGGACTTC
>DASVGA010000373.1:0-2858 GCA_036379795.1 Actinomycetota bacterium
GTCGCCTGCGATGAGCGCCCAGTCGATGTCGTCCTCGAAGGGACCGGCGAACAGCATGATGAGCCGCATCGTGTCGGCGCCCCAGCGCTCCACGAGCGGCATGGGCTCGACGATGTTGCCCTTGCTCTTCGACATCGAGGCGCCGTCGTAGATCACCTGTCCCTGGTTCATGAGCTTCGGGAACGGCTCGGTGAACCCGACCATGCCGAGGTCGTAGAGCACCTTGGTGAAGAACCGCGTGTAGAGCAGGTGCAGGATCGCGTGCTCGACCCCACCGGTGTACTGGCCGACCGGCATCCAGCGGTCGACGTCCTCGCGGCGGAAGGGCCCGCCGTCGTACCCCGGCGAGCAGTAGCGGAACAGGTACCAGCTCGAGTCGACGAACGTGTCCATCGTGTCGGTGTCGCGCGTCGCCTCGCCACCGCACGAGGGGCAGGCGACGTGCTTCCAGGTGGGATGGCGCGCGAGCGGCGATTCCCCACCCAACTGGAAGTCGGCATCGTCGGGAAGCCGCACCGGCAGCTCGTCGTCTGGCACCGCGACCTCGCCGCACGCCGGACAGTGCACGATCGGGATCGGCGCGCCCCAATACCGCTGGCGGCTCAGCAGCCAGTCGCGCAACCGGAAGTTCACCGTGGCCTCGCCCCGGCCTTCCTCGGCGAGCCAGGCTGCGACCTTCGCGATCGACGCGGGCGAGGGCTCCCCGTCGAACGGACCGCTGTTCACCATCACGCCCTCGCCCGGCAGCGCCTCGGTCATGGTGTCGGCGTCGGCGGGCTCGTCACCGGGCGGCTGGATCACGATCCGCACCGGCAGTGTGTGCTGCCGTGCGAACGCGAAGTCGCGCTCGTCGTGCGCGGGCACGGCCATGATCGCGCCGGTACCGTACTCCATGAGCACGTAGGGAGCGGCGTAGACGGGCACCTTCTCGCCGTTCACGGGGTTCACCGCGTGCACGCCGAGGAACGCGCCTTCCTTGGTGTCGGCCTGCTCACGACTTGCCATCGAGGCCGCGCGAGCACGCTCGATCATCGGCTCGACCTCGCCCCAGGTGCCGCCGAGGCGGGCGAGGCGCTCGACCGCCTCGTGCTCGACCGAGAAGACGAAGAAGGTCACGCCCCAGAGCGTGTCGGGGCGCGGGGTGAAGACCTCGATCTCCTCGCCGGTCTCCTCGATGGTGAAGGTCACACGGGCGCCCTCGCTCCGCCCGATCCAGTTGCGCTGCATCGTGAGCACACGCTCGGGCCACTGATCGAGCAAGGCCTCGTCGTCGAGCAGCCGCTGGGCGTAGTCGGTGATCTTGAAGAACCACTGGGTGAGGTTGCGCCGCTCGACCATGGCGCCGCATCGCTCGCACGCCCCCTTGATCACCTGCTCGTTCGCGAGCACCGTCTGGTCGTTGGGGCACCAGTTGACCGGCGACTCCTTGCGGTAGGCGAGACCCTTCTCGAAGAACCGCAGGAACAGCCACTGCGTCCAGCGGTAGTACTCGGGTTCGTGCACGGCCAGGCGCCGGGTCCAGTCGAACGAGAACCCCATGCGCCGGAACGATCGAGCCTGCTGCTCGATGTTCGCGTCGGTCCACTCCCGGGGGTCGACGCCCCGCTTGATCGCCGCGTTCTCGGCCGGCAGGCCGAACGAGTCCCACCCGACCGGATGGAGCACGTTGTCGCCGCGCATCCATCGGTATCGGGCGATCACGTCGCCCCCGCTGAACGCCTCGGCGTGACCCATGTGCAGGTCACCCGAGGGGTAGGGGTACATGTCGAGCGCGTAGAACCGCGGCCGCCCGTCGGTCGGATCCTCCGAGGCCTCGTACATGCGTTCGTCGGCCCAGACCTGCTGCCACTTCGGCTCGATCTCGCTCGGCGCGTACCGCCTTCCCATGGCGACAGATGGTAGCGGAGCATCGCCACCGCTCAGCAGACGCGCAGGTTTCGCCGCCGACCAGGCTGCACGGACTCCGTATGCTCGACGCATGGCACATCGCGTGGAGCGGACGATCGAGACCGACTGCTCGATCGAAGAGGCGTTCGCGTTCGTGGCCGACTTCTCCACGACCGAACGCTGGGACCCGGGGATCGTCTCGGCGAGGCGGCTCGGCGACGAGCCGGTTGGGGTCGGAAGCCACTTCGAGCTCGTATCGCGGTTCGGATCGCGCGAGCAGACGATCGTCTACGAGATCACGCGGTTCGACCCACCCCGAAGCGTCACGCTCGTGGGTGAGGGCGAGACGTTCCGCGGCACCGACGTGATCTCGTTCGAGTCGCGTGAGGGAGGCGGCACGCGGGTCCGCTACGAGGCGGATCTCGGCCTCAAGGGGTTCTCATCGCTCGCGCTTCCCTTCATCCGGAAGCGGCTCGACACGATGAGCGACGATGCCGTCGCAGGGATGAAGTCGGCGCTCGACGCCCTGGCTCGCTAGCTCAGGCGCCGCGAGGCCCCTGCTTGCTCAGGCGCCGCGTGGCGCGATCTCGGTCATGCCCCAGGGGCTGCCGTGGTCGTTCAGCAGGTCCATGAACGGCACTGCGTCGAATGCCTCGGGCCCCAGCACCCCGGTGCCCGTCCAGGTGCCGTTCGCCAGCAGTTCGAGGCCGATGACCGGGTTGATCGCGGTCTGCCAGACCACCGCCTGGGACCCGTCGCGACGCATCGTCTCCTCGTTGTCGACCACGTGGTAGAGGTAGACCTCCCGCGCCTCGCCGTCCGTGCCGGTCCCGCGGACCCAGGTCCCGGCGCAGGTCTTGCCGGTCATCGCGTCGCCCAGGGTCGCCGGGTCCGGCAGCGCCGCCGCCACCACGTCCCGCGGCGCGACCTCCACCCCGCCCACGCGGAGCTTCTCCGTGGAGTCCAGGCCG
>DASVGA010000374.1:0-3544 GCA_036379795.1 Actinomycetota bacterium
CGCCGCGGGCGAGTAGGGGTTGAGCACCGAACCCTCGGGGCACACGATGTCGAGCGGTCGCATGATGCCGTCGTTCGTCGTCATCGACGGGTCGGTCATCGCGCGGAGCCCGAACACGACGCTCGCGCGCGTGCTCGCCCACGGCACGTTGAACGCCCCGTCGACCTGGGCTGCGGAGCCCGAGAGGTCGACCGTGAGGTGATCCCTGCGCTTGGTCAGCTGGGCGTGGACCCTGGTCGGTGGACCGCCCCTTCCGTCGTCATCGAGGAACCCTTCGGCCTCGGCGACCCCGTCGGGCAGATCGACCAAGGCGGCCCGGGTCGCCCGCTCGACCACGTCGAGCGATTGACCGAACCCGGTAACGATGTCGCGAGCGCCGTAGCGTTCGACCAGCTCGAGGAGGCGACGCTCGCCCAGCAGGCACGCTGCACGCTGGGCGCGCAGATCGGAGATCGTCGAGTCCGGATCGCGAACGTTCTCGGTCAATAAGTCGAACAGATCCCGGTTCTCCTCACCCCCGCGATAGAGACGGACGGGGGGAACGACCACCCCTTCGGCGTAGATCTCCCGCAGGTCGGGCCCCTCGGTGCCCGGGTTCACACCACCCACGTCGAGGTGGTGCGCGGTAGCCCCGGTCCAGGCGAACAACCTCCCGTCGAGGAAGACGGGAAGCAGGATGTTGACGTCGGGCGTGTGCATCGCTCCCATGTAGGGGTGGTTCGCGACGAACACATCGCCGGGCCGCACCGATCCGGGCCACCGCTCGAGCACCGATCCCACCACGAGCGACATCGCGCCGAGCTGTGCGGGGATGAAGTCGGCCTGCGCGACGAGGTCGCCGTCGGCCGCGAACAGCGCGCAGCTGAAGTCGTCCATCTCGCGGATGATCGGGCTGTGGCTCGAGCGCTTCAGCACGCTTCCCATCTCCTCGGCGGCGGAGACCAGCCCGGCGTGCACCAGCTCGAACGTGACCGGATCGAGGGCGGCGGACCTGCGGCGGGTCGTCGTCATCGAACGGCCCTCCTGAGCCAGATGCTGCCATCGGGTGCGACCGTGGCCGTCTGGCCACGACCGACGACCGTCGTGGAGTCCATCTCGGTCAGGATCGCCGGGCCCTCGATGACGTTCTTCGCCCGCAGCAGATCACGGCGGAAGACGGGGGTGCGTCGCGCCGCCCGGCCGCCCGCCAGCACCACTCTCCGCTCATCGATGCGCGCAGCCTTGAGGGGCGTGCGGATGCCCCTCGGGAGCACGACGGCATGATGTCGATCGAGCTCACCGAAGGCCGAGACCCGCACCGTAACCACCTCGAGCCGCGCGTGAGGGTCGGCGTGGCCGTACATCGTGTCGTGGCTGCTGTCGAACGACGATCGCAGCCGGCGGATCGAAGAGGCCGACACCGAGGCGAGCGGCAGCTCCAACTCGAATCCCTGACCCTCGTACCGGCAGCCTGCCGACGCGACGACGCGTACCCGCGATCGGACGACGCCGTCGGCTCGCAGTTGGGCGACGAGCCGCGCAGCGGTCTCCCGGTACCAGGCGAGCAGCTCGGGCACGAGATCGCCGTCGAGTGAGCGCAGCACCGTCTGTGCGTCGTCGATCCGCAGGCTCGACGCCATCAGCCCCGCCGCGGAGAACAGTCCCGGATGCGGTGGGATGACGACCGCCTCCAGACCGAGCTCGTCCATCACGCGCCCGGCGAGCAGGGGGCCTGCTCCCCCGAACGCCACCATGGAGTAGCTGCGGGGATCCACGCCACGTTCGACGGAGACGCGACGGAGCGCCCGCATGCTGTGGGCCGTCGCGACGGCGATGATGCCTTCCGCAGCCGGGCCCGTATCGAGTCCGAGCGGTTCCGCGACGGCCGCGACGGCGCGCTCGGCTGCCGAGACGTCGAGCGGCAGGCGACCTGCTAGGGGATCGTGGCCCAGGATGCCCGCGACGACGAAGGCGTCGGTCAGCGTGGCCTGCTGCCCTCCGAGGCCGTATGCGGCGGGGCCCGGCACGGCGCCGGCGCTCTGTGGACCGACCCGTAGCCGATCCGCGCGGTCGACGCTCGCGATGCTGCCCCCTCCGGCACCGGCGGTCACGATGTCGACGGACGGCACCATGATCGGGTGGTCCCGGACCACCTGCGTCGAGGTGGTCGGGGGCACGCCGCCGTTCACGAGGCACACGTCGAGCGACGTGCCACCCATGTCGAACGAGATCACCCGATCGAGCCCGTGTCGCTCGGCGAGCGCGATCGTCGCCGTGACCCCTGCGGCCGGACCGGACAGCACGAGCCGATGCGCCTCCCGCGCGGCCCGCGGCGCGGGCACACACCCGCCGTTGGACTGCATGACGAGGAACGGTGCATCGACCCCGAGACGGCGCACCCCCTCGGCGGCGCGCTCCATGTAGCGGTCGACGATCGGGCGCAGACCCGCATTCACGACGGTCGTCGCCGTGCGCGGATACTCGCGGAACTCGCGAGCGATCTCCGACGACGCCGTCACCGGCCGATCGGGAAGGGCTCGGCGCACTGCGTCGGCCACACGACGTTCGTGCTCGTCGTTCACGTAGCTGAACAGGAAGGCCACCGCCACCGCTTCGGGGCGGTGCGCCACCACCTCACTCACCACACGGCCGATCTCCTCGTCGGTGAGCAGCTCGACGGCGTCTCCCGCGCTCGACAACCGCTCTCGCACCTCGATCCGATCGTCTCGCGCCACGAGCTCGTCGGGCGGAGGCTGCCGCAGGTCGTACAGCACCGGCCGGGTGCCGTCGCGGAACGCCATGACGTCGCGGAACCCCTGCGTGGTGAGCAGCACGACACGGCCGAGCCTGCCTGTGAGGAGCGCGTTCGTCGCGACGGTGGTGCCGTGGAACACGAGCGTCACGCTCGGCGCATCGATGCCTGCCTCCACGAGCTCGTCCAGCGCCGCCACCAGGGCGAGCGAGGGATCATCGGGCGTCGACGCGACTTTCGCGACCCGCAGCCGTCCGTCGCCGTGCATCGCGATCGCGTCGGTGAACGTGCCCCCGACGTCGATCCCGACGACCCATCCGGCCCGCATGATGTCGGACGCTCGGGCTCACCGCAGCGCGGGAGCGACCTCTTCCGCGAAGATGCGCATCGCCTCCCGCTGCACCTCGGGCGCCATGCCCGGGTAGTACAAGCGAGCGATGAAGTGCAGGTCCCCGCCGGCCGCGTCGGCCAGCTCACGGATACGGCCCGCGACCTCGTCGGGCCTCCCCAACACGATCTGCTCGCGAAGCGATCGATCGAGCGAGTCGTCGATCTCGGGGGCGGTCGGAGGATCGCCCGCTCGGTGACGGGCGCCATCCATGTCGTCGTACTTCCAGCTCACGTACCAGTGGTAGGGCCGCACGAGCTCCCAGACATCGTCGCCCGGCCACGCGAACGTCGGCAGGTGCACGCTGATCGCGAATGCCCCCTCGCGACCTGCACGGGCGTGCGCATCTCGTGCGATCTCGACCTGCTCCGTCAGGGTCGCGGGCGTGACCTCGGTCGCCATGAAGCCGTCGGCGAGCCGTCCGG
>DASVGA010000375.1:0-2103 GCA_036379795.1 Actinomycetota bacterium
GAGCATCACCCCGCCGTTCACACCGATCGTCTGCCCCGTCACGTAGGACGCGTCGTCCGAAGCCAGCCATGCCACCGTGCCCGCGATGTCGTCGCCGGTGCCGTGGCGACCGAGCGGGATCGTGGCCCGCACCCGCTCGACCTCGTCCTCGAGCGAGACCCCACGTCCGGACGCCGAGACCCGGAGATCCTCGAGATGCATCTCGGTGAGCATGTTGCCGGGGGCGATCGTGTTGACGCGGATGCCATGGCGTGCGAGCTCGAGTGCGAGCGAGTGCGTGAGCAGGGCGATCCCACCCTTCGATGCGCAGTAGGCGGCCCCGTTCGCGACCCCCTGCTGACCGAAGATCGAACCGAGGTTCACGATCGCGCCACCGGAGCCTGCCTCGAGCATGATCCGGGCGCACGCGCGCGCCATGAGGAACGCGCCGACCAGGTTCACGTCGATCACCGCGCGGAACTCGCTCACCTCGGTGTCGCAGACCGAGGCCGAAGGCCCGCCGACACCGGCGTTGTTGACGAGGAGATCGAGTCCGCCGAGTTGTCCACGAGCCCGTGACACGGCCGCATCGACGGCCGCTTCGTCGGAGACGTCGCATCGCACACCCACCGCCCGGCCGTCACGTGCATCCACCGCCAGCCGTTCAGCGGTCGCGACCACCCGCTCGTCCACGTCGAGCAGGGCCACGTCGCCTCCGTCGGCAAGCAGACGCGCCGCGATCCGCTCCCCGAGCCCTCGGGCCGCCCCCGTCACGATGCTCCTCATGGGCCGGCGTGCTCCGCGATCTCGCCCGTCGTCGCCACCCAGACATCGTCGAACGCGAGGACCCACTCGACGAACCGCTCGAGGAAGCCGATCCGCCCCGGCCGGCCGATGATCTGCGGATGGCACGTCAGGATCGCCGCCCCGCCGAGATCCCTGATGCCCGCCACCTCGTGTTCCCAGATCGACCGGACCTCTTCGACCGTGGAGATCTTCTTCGTCCAGCTGGCGGGGTCGAACCAGAAGTGCGGCGCGTCGTCGAGGATCCACTGGATCGGAACCTCCACGATGGCCGAGCCCTCGTGTCGGTAGGGACGGATGTCGTCCATCAGGTTCGACGAGTACACGAAGCCGTGGCGTTCGAGGAGATCCAGCGTGGCCTCGCTGAAGTCCCACGACGGAGACCGGTAGCCGCGGACCTGCACGCCGAACGACTCGAGCACCTCGCGGCCCTTCAGCAGCTCGCGCTCTTCCTCCTGCGGGGAGAGCTTCGTCGGCGAGGTGTGGGTGTAGCCGTGGTGCGCGATCTCATGACCTCGCTCGACGATCGCTTCCACCCGCTGGGGGTGGCGCTCGGCAACGCGACCGGGGATGAAGAAGGTGGCGCGAACGTCGTGGCGCGCGAGCACGTCGAGCACGAGCGGCACCGCGACCTTGGCCCCGTACGTCCCCTGCGACAGGATGCCCGGCTTGTTGGCGTTCGACGCATCCTCGCCGATCCACACCTCCTCGGCATCGAAGTCGAACGTGAACGCCACGGCGGCCTTCGCCCCACCCGGCCAGTCGGTCATGACGAGGCTCCGTCCGTCGGCGTGATCGGCTCGGCCTCGTCCTCGGCCATCCACCGCTGGAGGCGTGCCCACCCCTGCTGCACGACCGACACGAGTCCCCGCGGCGCCACGACGATCGTCACGAGCAGGATCAGGCCCACGATGATCAGGCGCGCTTCCTCGAAGTCGCGCAGGTACTCCGACACGACCATGATCACCGCGGTGCCGAGCATCGGCCCCCAGAACGTGCCGAGCCCGCCGACGACGAGCATCGCCACGAACAGCGACATCGGCCCGAGGCCCATCACGCTCGGTGAGATGACCCCGAAGTACTGCGCGTAGAACGCCCCGGCGACGCCGGCGATGAAGGCCGATGTGCCGAAGGTGATGACCTGCATCCGCAGCGGACTCACCCCCCGCGACGCCGCGTAGGCGGGCGAGTCCCGCAGCGCCTCGAGGGCGGTGCCCAGCGGGGAGTGGATGAAGACGTACACGAAGACCGCGGTGAGCACGACGAGCGCGAGCGCGAGCCAATAGTAGGCGCGCTGCTTCGCGTCGGGCGAGAGTCCCT
>DASVGA010000376.1:0-6693 GCA_036379795.1 Actinomycetota bacterium
GGACAAGGCAGCCTGCCGGGGACCCCAATCAGCGGTCTTCTTTCCCCCTTCGCACTTCGAGCGCAAGGACGAGAAAGAGGTCCGGGAGACGCGCGCCAAGGCCATCTGCGCCACGTGCTCGGTCAAGCAGCCCTGCCTGGAGTTCGCCCTCCGGATTCGGGAGCCCCACGGCATCTGGGGTGGCCTGAACGAGATGGAACGACGCCGACTGCTGCGCGAGCGGTCTCGCGCCGCGAGCTGACTTCACCCTCTGCGACCTGCGAGGATGCCGGCATGGACGATCAGCTGATCCTCGCCCGACTGTCCGATCTGGGTATCGAGCTGCCACCTCCGCCCACGGCGGTGGCCTCGTATGTGCCGGTGCGTGTGAGCGGCTCGCTGGCGTTCGTCGCCGGGCAGGTGGCGATGCTCGACGGGGCCGTGATGCACCCGGGCCTCGTGGGCGCGTCGGAAGGAACCTCGGTCACCGTCGAGCAGGCCGCGGAGGCCGCGCGTCAAGGAGCGTTACAGGCGCTCTCGGCGTTGCGGGAGGCCCTCGGGTCGTTCGAGCGGCTCGCCGGCATCGTGCAGATGACCGTGTACGTGGCGTGCGAGCCTGGGTTCACCGGACATCCCCTGGTCGCGAACGGGGCGAGCGACCTGCTCGTCGAGGTGCTCGGAGAAGCCGGTCGCCACGCCCGGGTCGCGATCGGTGTGGCGTCGCTCCCGCTCGGCACCTGTGTCGAGGTCGCCGTCACCGCCGAGCTCGACTGACGACGCGTTTCGTTCTCAGCGTGGAAACCGAAGGTCGCCATCGCGGCGGCTCACGCCCGTGCGGTCGAAGTGTTCGAGCAGCGGAAGGGCGAACTTCCTCGACGTGTGGAGGGCCTCGCGGAACGCGCTCACCGTGATGCCGTCGGGAGCCGCTGCCACGATCGCCTTGGCGCGCTCCACCAACGCCGGCGTGAAGACGAGCTCCTTGGAGGCCTGCACGACGAGCCCGGCACTCGCGGCCGCGTCGATCACGCTGCGTCCTACACCGGCGGCCACGAGCTCGGCGATCGTGGGGGGCGTCGCCTCGTGGTCACCGCCGATCGCATCGAGCAGCCGCTGCACGTCGGGATCGTGGCGCTCCAGCGCGACGCGGTGACCGGCCAGTCGCACCGAGCCCGACACGCGGTCCACGGCGCCGGACGACAGCATGTCTTCGAGCAGGGTTTCCACCAGCGCGGCATCGATCGGGGCTCTCGTCTCGCGCAGGGCGGTGGCGAGCATGCTGCGCGCGTCGGCGAGCGGCATGCCCGCCGCGAGCGGTTCCCGCGCATGGAAAGCCCCGAGCTCGGTAACGAGGCGCCGTTGAAGGGCCTCGCGCACGGGTGGATCGATCGCCCAGTCGCCGACGATCGATGACGGCTCGGCCGGGGTTCCGGCCAGCCGCAGCACGTCGTCGGCAGGAAGCGCCCCGCGCTCGTGCACGACCAGAGCGGCAAGCTCGCCGGGCGAGGCGGCGAGCCGTGCTGCGAGCCGCGCCACCGCGCCCGTCGCCTTGCCCGGTTCAACGTCGAGCACCACGCCGCCCCCGACGGTCCTGCGACGCCCCGCTTCCCGGATCACGACGCGATCGCCGACGCCGAGCACGAGCGGTCGCGACGTGCGCAGCCGGGCGAACGCCGTCGCGCCCGCTTCCAGACGGTTGCCGTCGAGCAGGCGGATGGTCGTGTCGGTCTCCGCGGCGCCGGCGTACATCTTGAAGGCGCCCCGGGAGGTGAGGGGCGCGCCGAGGCTCCGCACCGCTCGGAGCTCGATGTCGAACGACGACACCGGCGCCCATGCGCCGGGCCGGGTCATCACGTCGCCGCGTTCGAGGTCTTCCCGCTCGACACCCACGAGGTTCGCCGCCACGCGGCTCACCGGGCAGGCGACCTGCTCGGTGGCGCGGTGGGTCTGGAGCGACCGCACGCGGGCGCGGCGGCCGCCGGGCTCGATCGCGACGTCGTCGCCCACCGCGAGGCAATCACCGGTGAGCGTGCCGGTCGCCACCGTGCCGGCGCCTTTGATCGTGAAGGCTCGATCGACGAACAGACGCAGCGGTGCGTCGCGGGGCGGCCGGGTGCGAGCGATCACGTCGTCGAGCGCCACCCGCAGCTCATCGAGACCCTCACCCGTGGTCGACGACACGGCGACGAGGGGGGCGTCGGCGAGCGAGGTTCCGGCGAGCCGCTCGCGCACCTCGTCGACGGCGATGGCGCACGTCTCGTCGTCCACGAGATCGCGCTTGGTGAGCGCGACCACGCCGCTCGCGACGCTGAGCACGTCGAGGATCTCGAGGTGCTCCTCGGACTGCGGCTTCCAGCCCTCGTCGGCGGCCACGACCAACAGCACGATCGGCGCCGGCCCGACACCGGCGAGCATGTTCCGGATGAACCGCTCGTGACCCGGCACGTCGACGAACCCCACCTCGCGTCCGCTCGGCAGCACGCACCACGCGTATCCGAGGTCGATCGTGAGGCCGCGTCGCTTCTCCTCGGGCCAGCGGTCGGGGTCGATGCCGGTGAGCCGTGCCACGAGCGAGGACTTGCCGTGGTCGACGTGACCGGCGGTCGCGATGACCCGATGCGTGGGGCGCCCTTCGCGCGCCTGCGCCTCGGACACCTCAGTCCTCGTCGTCGCCGAGATCGTCGCCTTCCGCTGCATACTGCACTGCTCGCGCGAGGTCACCGACCCGGTCGTCGGGCACGGTGCGCAGATCGAACAACAGGTGATCGCGTTCGACGCGGCAGAACACGCTCGGGCTCCCCGTGCGAAGGCGGGCCGCGAAGGCCGCAGGGTCCGGCACGCTCAGGCGCACTCCCCACGAGGCGAGGCCGGTGCCGGGCATCGAGCCGCCGCCCACGATCGACTCGCATCGGTGCACGTGCGCGTGTGCGAGATCGCCGTAGAGCGTGTCGCACAAGGTCCGTGCGCGACGGTGCACCGACTCGGCGGACTCGCGCAACATGTGGGGCACCGGCACGTCGTCGGTCGCATCGGTCGCGTGCATCACGAGCACCTGCTCGAGCGCGGCGACCTGCATCTTGTCGACCCGCACCGCTCGGGCGATCGGGTGACGTCGGAGCTTCGTGACGAGCTCCGCCCGGCCGACCACGATGCCGGCCTGGGGTCCGCCGAGCAGCTTGTCTCCGGAGAACGTCACGAGGTCGGCCCCGTCGCCCAGCGCGTCTGCGACCGAGGGCTCGTCGGGTGGCATGCCGCGACCGTGGCGCAGCAGACCCGAGCCCACGTCGTACAGGAACGGCACGCCGTGGCGACCCGCAAGCTTCGCGAGATCCGCTGCCGAGGCCGATGCCGTGAACCCGACCACGCGGTAGTTCGACGGATGCACCTTGAGCACCGCACCGACGCGGTCGGTGAAGGCGGCCCGGTAGTCGCTGGTGCGGGTGCGGTTCGTCGTGCCCACCTCGACGAGCTTCGCCCCCGATGCGCCCATGATGTCGGGGATGCGGAACTCGCCGCCGATCTCGATCAGCTCCCCGCGGGAGACGAGCACCTGCTTGCCCTTGGCGACCGCGGCGAGCGAGAGCATCAGGGCGGCAGCGCAGTTGTTCACGACGAGGGCGTCGGGGGCGCCCGTGAGGGCGCACAGCATCGCCTCGGCGCGCGCCGAACGCCGGCCTCGCGCGCCCGTCTCGCGGTCGACCTCGAGGTCGCTCGAGCCCCGGGCGACGCGCGCCACGGCGTTCACCGCGCGCTCGGGCAGCGGGGCGCGCCCGAGGTTCGTGTGCAGGATCACGCCGGTCGCGTTGATCACGGGCGTGAGCCCGGTCGCGATGCGGGAGGCGCGCCCGGCGGCCTGCGCGAGGATCTCGTCGGCGCTCGGAGCGGGCGCGCCGGTTTCCCGGAGCCCCTCGAGGGTCTCGGTGATCGTGTGCTTCAGCAGGGGCCGCCCGACCGTGGCAGCGGCACGCTTCCCGGGCTGCGATCGGAGCAGCGAGTCGACCGAAGGCAGGGAGCGGCGTGCGTCCGTCATGGCATCGAGCCTATCCCGCCCGGCGGGGACCGGCCGCCGCCGGGCCCGCCTGGGCGAGGGCGCCGCTTCCGTGGCAGGATAGGGCGCGATGGCCGACACCCGCGAGATCCCCGCCTTCCGGTCCGAGGTCGCGAGCATGATCCGGGGCGGTGGCCTCGACGTCGAGGTCGTCGACGCCTCGATGGCGACCGAGGACATGATCCTCAACATCGGCCCGCAGCACCCGTCGACCCACGGCGTGCTGCGTGTGGTGCTCGAGCTCGACGGCGAGGTGATCGTGCGGGCCGAGCCCGTGATCGGCTACATGCACCGGGCCGCCGAGAAGCTCGCCGAGTTCCGCGACGCGCGCCAGACGATGGTGCTCATGAACCGCCACGACTGGATCAGCGCCTTCAACAACGAGCTCGGGTTCGTGATCGCGGTCGAGCGGCTCGCCGGCATCGAGGTGCCCGAGCGCGCTCAGTGGATCCGCACGATGTTCGCCGAGTGGAACCGCATCTTGAACCACCTGATGTTCTCGGGTTCCTACCCGCTGGAGCTCGGCGCGATGACGCCGATCTTCTACGCCTTCCGAGAGCGCGAGATGATCCAGGACCTCATGGAGAGCGCGACCGGCGCGCGCATGCACCATTCCTACTGCCGGGTCGGTGGGCTCAAGGACGATCTGCCGGCCGGGTTCCTGAAGCGGAGCGTCGGGGTGCTCGCCGCGGTGCGGAAGACCATCCGCGACTTCGAGACCCTGATCATGGGCAACGAGATCATCTTCGCCCGCTGCCGCAACATCGGTGTGCTGCCGGCCGACGTCGCCCTCGCCTACGGCTCGAGTGGTCCGGTGCTGCACGCGAGCGGCGTTCCCATGGACCCTCGCAAGGACGAGCCCTACGAGAAGTACGGCGAGGTCGAGTTCGATGTGCCGGTGGGCCAGACCGGCGACAGCTACGACCGTCTGTGGGTGCTCGTCGAGCGCATGAAGCAGAGCTGCAACATCATCGAGCAGTGCATGGACAAGCTGCCGCCGGGCGACTTCCGGGCGCCGAAGCTGCCCAAGACGCTGAAGCTCGACGGCGAGGTCTACGTGCGCACCGAGAACCCGCTGGGCATGATGGGCTACTACCTCGTCGGCGACGGCAAGAAGCAGCCGTACCGGTTGAAGATGCGCACGCCGTCGTTCTCCAACGTGAGCGTGATCCCGGCGATGCTGCCCGGCACGCAGCTTCCCGACCTCATCTCGATCCTCGGGTCGATCTTCTTCGTGGTCGGCGACGTCGACCGCTGAGTTGCGTCCGTCGGAAGGGTTGCCGCCGGGCTCGCTCGACGCGTCGCAGGCCGCCGAGCGCGCCCGCGCCGTCGCCGACGACGTGCTGTGGCCGGCCGCGCAACGGACCGATCGCGCGCCGCTCGTGCCCGTCTCGAACCTGGAAGCCCTCCGCGACGCCGGCCTCTTCGGCCTGCAGGGTCCGCGCGACGTGGCCGGGGGGCTCGGGGCCACGCACGCCGAGGCGCGCGCGGTCTTCGAGGCGGTCGCAGGCGGCTGCGGCGCGACCGCGTTCGTGTGGGCACAGCACCACGGCGCCGTGCGCAGGGTGGCCGGCGGCGACGGCCCCGCCCGCGACGTGTGGCTGCCCCGGCTATGCGACGGCTCGACGCTCGCCGGCATCGGCTTCGCGTACCTGCGACGGCCTGGGACCGCGGCGGTGCGGGCGACCCCCACGCGATCGGGCTGGCGCATCGACGGCGAGACGCCGTGGATCACCGGATGGGGACTGATCGACGTCCTCGTGCTCATGGCCCGGGCCGGCGACGGGTCGGTGGTGACCGCGATGATCGACCGTCCGCTCGAACACCCGGCCCTCGAGGCGAGCGAGCCGCAGGCGCTCGCGGTGATGGGCTCGACGGGCACCGTGACCCTCGCCGTGGGCGGACTCGAGGTCACCGAGCGCGAGGTCGTGGGCGTGCAGACAGACGAGGCGTGGCGCCGGCGCGACCGGGCCGGTTCGGCGCTTCCCGCCGCCGCTCCCCTCGGCATCGCCGCCCGCGCCATCGGCCAGCTGCACGAGCGAGCGCACGACCGGCCCCTCGCACCCGCGGCATCGGCGCTCGCCGACGAGCTCGACACGAGGCGCACCGCCGCCGACCGCGTCGCCGCGACGGTGACCGAGGCCATGGCCGGGCACGACGACGCCGGGCTCGAGACCGCGCTGGCCGAGGGAGCGGCGGAGCGCGATCGCGGCCTCGACCTCGCCCGGCGGGCCACCGACGCGTTGATCTCGGCCACCGGGGGAAGGGCGATGTCGCTCGATCATCCGGCCCAGCGCCTCAGCCGGGAGGTGTCGTTCTACCTGATCCAGGCGCAGACCGGGGAGCTCCGAGCCGCCTCGCTCGCACGACTCGCCGGTCCGCTCACGCCTGACCCCGCCTGAGGGCTCCAGTTCTGCGGTGCCCCGTGCCGATACGTTCGGAAAGCTCTGGCTTCGAGGGGGTTCGACGTGGAGACGATCGGGTTGTTCCGTACCCGCGTAGCGCGTGACGGGGCGGTCGAGGTGTGGGCCAGGGGGTGGCGGCTCGAATCCCAGGTTCCCGCACTCGTGCCGACGCTCATCGCCGTCGGGTGCCTGTTCTCGCCGTTCCCGCTGCACGTTCGCGCGGCAGGTGCGGCCGTGCTGTTCGGATGCGCATGGGTGATGCTG